>JANNAM010000143.1:0-32945 GCA_031384415.1 Bacteroidota bacterium | reverse complement strand
GTAGAGGCGCCTACACTCCGAACTGTAGCAATAGATTTCAACTGCTTCAAGGTTTGTCCTTCTCTTTTTTCAATAGTTCCCCATGAAGCATCAAACCGGTCTATTAGGCTGATCTCATTGGTTAATTGCATCCAATCTGGGGCAAACAAAAAAGTATAAATATGATTTGACATTATTATGATACGATTTGAGACGCAATTATACGATAAATATTCGAAAATTACAAATGCATGATACGATTTAGGCCGATTTTATACTTGAATGGGCCGGTAAGTAAGAAATCGTTTTTACAACGACCTTTGCTCTCTAAATAAAAAAAATATGGAATCTCTATTACTCTACGGTATCAAACCAGAAGAATTTTTTGAAAAGCTACGATCCATTATAAAGGAGGAGCTAAAAAATGAATTACAAAAAGATCAGTTATTAACCAAAGAAGGAGCTTTAAAAATGACGGGTGTTAGCAATGCTACCTTTATAAAAGCTATTAATGAAGGAATCGTAAAACCTCAACTTGTAAAAGGCAGAAAAAAAGCTATGTACCTGGAATCAGAAGTTTTAAAGATTGAAAAAAGGAGAAGAAGTTCATAGTTGGATCATATCCTCTTCCTGAACCGGAATAAAGGTTTCCTTTTTCTTTGTGACTTCTTCTATAGCATGGTTTGCATAATTAAAGTCCTCGCACCATTTCCTGCATCTTTTCTTTAGCCCCGGTTCAAGGTATTTTTCAAACCAATATATGTGCTTCATCATAGCATAATTATCTTTGAATATGTCAACGTAATCAGAAAGTTTGTATTGAAAAAACTCTTCTTTTAACCGTTTAATATCTTCCCGAATAATATCCGCCGAAGGCATTTTGACAGGAGAAGTATTAAAATCTTTTAAATCAGCGGGAATCTTAAACGACTTCTTTTTGCTTTTACCCTTATTGTTTTCAGCAGCATTTGCAAGGTTTTTTTTAAATCTTGCCTGGTCATCTATATACTCCATATATCTCCCTAAGTTAATATTCCGTTCTTTTAATTCTTTGGCTAAAGCAATTAGATCCTTTTTATTAAAGAAGAAAGTGCGGCCACTTTTAAAGTAATTAGTAAAATTAAATTCCCGTATAATAAAAGCTCCGGCACGGTAATGTGCATTCTTTATGTATTTGGTGATATCGTTATCGCTAACCCATTCTCCTCTTTCAATACTTAGCTTTTGAAACTGTTTTGCTGCCTTGTCTAATGCTTCCTTTGAAAATTGTTCTTCAGGAAGTAAATCAGAAGTTCCGATGAGCGTGCTAATGGCAGTTTTTAATTCCTTTATTTCGGCAAGAAGTTCTTTTTGCATAAGTTGATTATTTGGGCGGAAAAGAAATTTAATGTCCAAAAGTTACCCAAAACATTGGAAATATTTTACTCAAGGGGTGATATAATTTAGCCTTCGGCCAGATTTAAGTACACTGGTAAGTGTATTGCCCGATCAAGCACAGATCAAAGATTACAAAAAGTATAAAAATAGAACTTGTCTTATTTTATAATTATCTTTTAACCATAAAATCCCTTTGATCAGTTAAAGGTTTTACTGTATAGATATTGTTCCTCCATATAATTAATACCAACGTGCCAATAAAAAATATTCTTTCACTCCACGAAGCCATCGTCCTCGCCCTCATCAATCAGCCAAACCGTACTGCCAGTTTTGAGGAAATTGCCAATTTTATTACCACACGAAATTTATATCCCAACCGCAAAGGCAATATATCACTGGCCACCCAGGTAATGCTTCGTTCCACCAAGGCAAAAGGAGCTTATGCCCATCTATTTGAGGAGGTTGGCAAAGAGTATATACGGTTGCGGGATAGCTATGCCGGTTTCCCTTTACAATTGTGGAATGGCCTGGAGATATTGCTGGATTATGACAGGCAGTTTTATAATCCTCATGCCAAAGAAATAAGAGTTGTTAGTACCGGCTATGATTCAAAAGAAACCGTAAAATTAAAAATTAGCCCGGCGGATATTATTTGTATCCTTTCGGCGGAAAAATCACGCAAAAAGAATATTTACATTGTTGAAAAGAGCACTTCCGGCAAGAGCACAGTAAAGTGCTACCTTTTCAACAATAGCAAATTCAAGTTTGAAACCCTTTGGCAACACCTTGATCCGCTTTCCCATCATTTAGCCCAGGTATCCAGAAGTACCATTGTGAATGTGGCTTTTTTTGAACTCGTAAAAAAACAATTATTACAATACACCCAACCTACAGATAAATCCGGTATTCCATCTGCTATAAAAATTTCCGGCAAAACAGATGATGATACCTTCATCAGAAACTTTAAAATTATCCAGGAAGCTTATAAAAGAAGGATTCTGTTACAAAAAGCTGCTCTTGGTTACAAAACGGAAATGGGATTGTAAATAACAAGGTACGTTTGATACATAAAATATTAATTATGGCAAAAGGAACAAACAGGCCACCAAATGGCCCAAGCACAACCGGAAGCACTTCTGGCGGAGGAAGAGGCAACAACCCTCCCAAAAAGTAACACGTTGTGTTGAAAAAGCCGGAGTAGCTCCGGCTTTTTTGTCCTTTTTCATATTGAATTTATAGGTCAAACGCCTCCCCCAAATAGTACAAATCCAGCCAATGTCCCATTATGTCCATATCTGTCTGGAAAGAAGACACCAGCCCTTGCCACACCACATAAAGCTTCGAATCTTTCGGAGCTTTTTTTATTTCTTTAACGGCTCCAGCAATCCTTCCAGTCCATTTATTTTAATCTCATAAACAGTGGCCAGTAACATTCCAAGTTTTCCTTTTGGAAAACCCTTCCTTTGAAACCATTCAAGGTAAAACACCGGCAAATCACACAACAATGTTCCTTTATGCTTTCCATAGGGCATTTTCATTGTTACTATTTGTAACAATATTTCTTTATCGGGCTTGTTTGAATCCGGTATCATTCTGTTTTATTGCAATGGTTTACTTTAAATCTAATATACAAAGCTTTGATGGATTAATAAATTTGCACAAACATTGTTGCTGTGGTTATTCACATTATTATACAATTAATCCACTTATTAAATAATAATGGGTAATTATCTTTTTTATTACTTAATGTATTTATACATTTATACGACTAAAATTGTTTTAATAAAAATTTAAATCATTATTAAACTTTTACCACTTACCCCATTCTAAATTCTCATGACTACTAATACCATTACTACCCAACCTCTGGAAGTTGTAAGCCGCCATGCATTTGGCGATGTATTACTTAATCCTTCTACCAATCAAAAATGTTTTAATGCCACTGTTGTTGCAGAAGCCGGCCAAACCATCAGCCGCTTTCATGCAGGCATTACACAATCGTATGCAACGTACTTAACCGTGCAAACCGGCGTGGATACTCATATTACGCTGCAGCCCGAGTTTCTTCAGTACATCAACCACAGTTGTGATCCCAATGTATTTTTTGATACAACAACAATGGAACTTGTTGCATTAAAACCATTACAACCCGGCGATGAGCTTACTTTCTTTTATCCCAGCACCGAATGGGAAATGGTACAACCCTTTGTTTGCAACTGCGGCAGCAAAGATTGCCTTCAGTTAATTAACGGGGCTTCTCATCTTGATAAATCAACATTAAAAAAATACAAGCTTACCGATTTTATAAAGCAACAGGCCAAACAACAGCAGGCCGTATAAATTGTATTTGTATTAAAGCTATGTCGCCGTCATATTCGTTTTTACCAATCGTTCCTTTGGAGCAACTTAAGGTTTGGGTGCTTGCCCCCTATCTTCAAACCAATGACGCCAACATAGATTACTATTACGACTTCAGCCAGAGTATTAAAGAATACGGTAACTGCTTTTCCGAATTAAATATTGAATGGAAATGGCAGCCCGTTACCATGAATGATTATGCTTCTGTTATTGAAACTATCGTTCATGAAAAAGAAACCGGTAAATATTTTCCTATCGTATTTAATATTTGCGATGGCGATGAAGTAAACGGAACACCTGGCCTGTCTGTTGTAAAACTGCTGGAAGAGAGCGGACTTGTTTTCACCGGTTCAGATGAATTCTTCTATAACATAACCACTTCTAAAATACCCATGAAGCACGCATTTGATAAAGCAAATGTGCCTACAGCAAAATGGGAAGCTATACATAGTAAAGAACAGGATTTAGCAGGCATTTTTGAAAGGCTGGGTAGACCCATTATCGTAAAGCCATCAGTAAGTGGCGGCAGCATGGGAGTAGGTATTAAGAATGTGGTTGAAAATGAAACTGAATTAAAAGAACAGGTTGAAAAAATGTTTGACGGTTACAGGGGCTGGAACCTTGCAACCGACGGACTTATTGCTGAATCTTTTATAACCGGGCCTGAATATACCGTGTTAATTACAGGCTCTTATAATAAACCCGGGCAAATAAAAATTTACGAACCGGTTGAAAGAATCTTTCATCCTTCGTTGCCCGATAAAGAAAAATTTTTAAGCTTCGACAGGCTCTGGGAAATTTATGAAGAAGAAACACCCATGCCCAATGAAGGAAATTTTTATGAATACGAATTACCCGATGCAGGATTGATAGATGCAATAAAAAAGATAAGCCTTAAAGCTTACATTGCAACAAGGGGAAAGGCATATACAAGAATTGATGTAAGAATGGACAGCGCTGCAAAAAAATTATATGTGCTGGAGGTAAATGCACAATGCGGCTTAAGTGAGGATGAAGATTATACTTCTATTGGCGCCATTTTAAGACTGAGCAATAAAACATTTACCGGCCTTGTTGCAGAAATTATTAACGATGCCTTTAGCTACAGGGCAGTAAAGAAGGCTAAAGCACAAAGGAGGAAAGTTGCTTAATCTGCCTGTCACAAATTTTAAATAATGCCCCAACTCGATAATAATTCTTCGAAAAATGTTGCTTCATCAAAAGTTCCGCCCCTCGGGGGCGCAGGGGGCATAAGGGTTTGTGTACTGGAACCCGATTATTCAAGCACCGATGTTGATTATAAAAATTATGATCCGCCAAGGGATCTTTCTGCCTTGCTGCCCGAAGCTGAAGTAGATACGATTTTCTTAAATAAGCTTACAACTTACAAACAGCTAAAAGAATTAAAGAAAAAGAAGTACAACATCTTTGTTAACCTTTGCGAAGGTTATCTTGAATGGGATGTTCCCTCTGTGGATGTTATTTATTACATGGAGTTGCTCAATCTCCCTTTCACCGGCCCTTCATCATTATTATACGATCCGCCAAAAGATTTGATGAAATATGTGGCTTACACAGAAGGTATTGGCACACCTGCTTATGCACTGATTGAAGATGAAAACGATGTGGAGGCCGAATGCAGCCATTTAAAATATCCTTTGTTTGTTAAGCCTGCAAAAGCAGGAGACAGTCTTGGTGTAGATGATAAAAGTTTAGTAAATAATCTGGAGGAACTAAAACAAAAGGTGCACTCTATTATAGAAGAATATGGCCCTTTGCTTGTGGAAGAATATATCGGCGGCAGAGAGTTTACAGTAATGCTTGCCGCAAATTCTGGCAACGATAAATCAGTTACTGTTTTTAAACCAGTAGAATATATTTTCCCCGAAGGCAACCAGTTTAAAACTTATGCCTTAAAGACATCTGAGCTTCACCCAAATGCGAATATTGCCTGCAATGATCCCGAGCTGGAGTCAAAGCTCAAGGAAGCCGCCACACAAATATTTCGCAGCTTTGGCGGCGTGGGTTATGCCCGGCTCGATTTCAGGGTAAATGAAAAGAATGAGATTTTCTTCCTGGAAATAAACTTTACCTGCTCTGTTTTTTACAAAGATGGCTACGAGGGTAGTGCCGATTATATCCTTAAACATGATGGGTTTGGCCAGGCAAACTTCCTGCGGCATATCATTGCCGAGGGCATCAGCCGCCATCGCCGCAGGCAAAAAAAATACATTATGAAGGGCAATTCCATAGCCGGCTACGGTATTTATGCTACACAGGAAATTGCAGCCAATGAATTGATTTTCAGAGGTGAAGAGATGCCCCAGCGGATAGTTACCCGCCGTCATATTGACCAAAACTGGAACATTAAAGAAAAAGAAATATTTGCCAAATACGCCTACCCCCTAAGCAAAGAATTATATTTGCTCTGGGATGATAATCCAAGTGGCTGGGCTCCTCAAAATCACAGTTGCAATGCTAATACCGGGTACGATGGACTTAACGTAAAAGCCTTATGCAACATAGCAAAAGGCGACGAACTAACCCTCAATTACGCCTCCTTCCTGGATGAAACAATGGAGCCTTTTACCTGTCGTTGCGGCGCTCCCAACTGTTGTGGCCTCATTACCGGAATTGTAAACAATTCGGTTACCGAGAGAGAAAAAAAGGCCACTCTTTAAACTAACCCATCATCTTTCGGTCTTAATTAACAACCCGTTTAATTCTTTAGTACGGAACAAATCATTCTGTCTATTTAATTAATTTATTAATGAAACTCAACAGATTAGCCTTATGTCACGTTTTCAAATTTTAAAGAGTTTAATGAATAAGCACAGGAATCAACTGGTGCTTACCTACCTGCTTTTCTCTTTAGAAATGCTGGGGGCTTTGCTCCGCCCATTCTTTTTGGGGGAAGCCATTAATGATTTGCTCAAAGGAAGTTACAGTGGTTTAATTGTGCTTTCTGTTGTGCATGTAGCCTGGCTGTTAATTGGCACCCTGCGTCACATGTACGACACTCGTACTTATTCTGCCATTTATGTTTCTTTGGTTACAAAATTTTTATCCCGTCGGATTGACAAAGCTGATGTAAGCAAGCTAAGCGCTCACTCAACCCTGGGAAGAGAGTTTGTTGACTTTTTGGAATTTGACCTGGTATATGTAATTGAAGCAGCTTTTAATTTATTCGGCTCTTTAATACTGCTTTTCTTTTACGATTCTTCGGTAGTAATCATGTGCCTTGCCGTTTTACTGCCCGTAGTTGGCATCAGCTATGTTTATGGTAAAAGAATGAGGCTTTTAAATAAATATAAAAATGATGAGTTAGAAAAGCAGGTTGATATTATTGCCGGCGGCGACAGGGTGGCAATGAACAATCACTATAATAACTTGCGCAAATGGCAGATCCGCATTTCCGACCAGGAAGCATGGAACTTTGGTTTTATGGAATTGCTGGTGATGATTGTAATTGGAGTAAGCCTATTAATTACTTACAAAATAAATGGAACAGCAATACTGGCTGGTAATATCGTTGGCATATTTGCATATGTATTAAAATTTGTTTCGGGCCTCGATACTATTCCTTACACTGTTCAGCGTCTTACTTCTTTAAATGACATTACCCGGCGCATCGAACTGCAGGCAGAAGATTTCCCTGACGAAAGCCCTCAAACTCCGGGTTTGTTTAAGCCGGGAAAAATAAAATCCCTTGCAGAGCTTTCTGTTTAGGTTTTTATCTTGTTCCAAACTGGCCAAATAAACTTCCCTGTACAAACTGTGGCTTTATTAAATCAAGCTTGCACAGTTCATTAATTTTATCAACCAGGTAAACTGTCAGTTCGGGTGAATAGGTTTCATCATGCATGTGCATAAAGAAATACAGCTCTTCCAGTCCATTATCTAACCAGTATTTCATTCTTTCAATCCACATATCTGTTCTGCTGTAATCGGTTTTATGCAACGAGTTGCCCACATATCTGATGAACACTTTTGGTATTGTCAGCTCCGTGTGTACACAATCTCTTCTGCCCGCCGTATCCGTTATTACAGCACCAATCTTTAAAGCCCTCAGTGTATCAAAGAGTTCTTTTTTTATTTCCTTATCTGCAAACCAGTCAGGATGCCGCACTTCTAAAAAGAATTGCAGGTCTGCCGGCAATGATCTCAAATAGGTAAAAAGTTTTTCCCTTTGCTTTGGCGAATACTTTTCACTTACCTGTAAAAAAACGGGGCCAAGGTTTTCTTTAAAAGCAAGAATGCCTTCTAAAAAAGAAGTGGTTAAATTATCAACATTATTAAAGCCGCTGTAGTGGCTAATAATCTGCGGCACTTTAGGACAGAACTTAAAGTTCAGCCCCTTTGCTTTTGCAGCCCACTTATCAATTGCTTCAGGGCCATACACCTGGTAATGTGTTGCATTAAGTTCAATAGAGTTATAGTGCTTTACATAGTGTTCTAAAAAGTTAGCATCTTTTGTTCCTTTAGGATAAATCTTACCTATCCATTCTTTTCTTCCCCATTTAGCGCAACCAATATATACATCCGGATTTTTCGCCTTCTTTCCTTTCAGTACTAATTTATTTGCTTCTGGTTCTGTCGGAAGACCGAAGTCAATTTTATCCAACTCTGGTTCTGTAACTCTTCCAAATTCCATAAATACTTTTTAAACAATATAATAAAATATCAATCTTCTGTTTTCTTAACTATAAGGTACCAGTTATTTTCCAATGGTAAATAACCATACTCATAACAATAAAAATAAGTGTGCCCGTTTTTGGTATTGTGCAAATGTGTAAAGTACTTAAATTGAAAGCCCACGTGCAGCAACTTGTCTCTGTTTGCCCTAGCGGTCTTTTCGGTTTCAGGCAAAAGGCTTTCCAGTATCCTCCGGTTTTTTCCCAAAGCATTGTTTACGTTTCTGATGTAGTTATTGGCGGCGCTTTTAAGGTCGTTATTATAAGCGGCACGGCAATAATCGTCACAAAATTTCTTATCGCTGCGGCCCTTTACCACTTTTCCGCAGCTTATGCAGGTTCGCTCTTCTTTTTGTTGTAACATAGTACAGGTTTATGTTTTAGAATTATTAGGTGCTTTGTTTTATCCGCTACACACGTTTACATACGCTTATAAAGGTAAGTAAAAGGATAAATTCCGGCTATGGCTTTTTCACTACCCCATCTTTGCACTGTCAACCGGAAAGAACCGGCATTAATCAACAGCACGGCTATACAACAACAGCACGGCACAAATTTTAAAACTATGTTCGCATTAAAAAACAAAGTTCAGCTCATTGGCAACCTGGGTAAAGCCCCAGAAGTAAGAAACACAGAAGGTGGGCAAAAGATGGCCAGGTTCAGCATGGCCACCAACGAAACCTACACCGACCGCACCGGCAGAAAAGAAAAACAAACCACCTGGCACAATGTAGTTGCCTGGGGTAAGGTTGCCGAAATTGCCGAAAAGTTTTTAACAAAAGGCAAAGAAGTTGCTATTGAAGGTAAATTGGTAAACCGCAGTTATACCGACAAAGATGGCGTAAAAAGATACGTAACAGAAGTGCAGGTAAATGAACTGCTGCTTATTGGCGGCGAAAAACCTGCTGCATAAATATACTTGCCACAGATTAACATAGAAATGTTTCTTGCAATCTGTGGCAGTTTTTTTTCAGTAAACGACGCTTAATTATCTAAAGATCTTTGCACGGTCGGTTTAATAATTAACTTCGGCATAAAATCATTAGAATACAAAAGGCTTATATTCTAACTCAATTAATCAACTGCATAAACCTGTGTCATTTGTGGCTAACAATATTGAACGCAACGAAATCTTTGACCTTGCATACCGCTTTGTAACAGAAACAAACGAAAACATTTTTCTTACCGGTAAGGCTGGTACGGGCAAAACAACTTTTCTTAAATACTTAAAGGATAATTCTACCAAAAATATTATTGTGGCCGCCCCAACGGGGGTGGCAGCAATAAATGCAGGCGGTGTTACGCTGCACAGTCTTTTCCAATTACCTTTTCACCCTTTTTTACCAACTAAAAATAACCGTGACGAACTGCTTTCGAAAATACGGCACAATAAACAAAGGCAAGATTTGCTGCGTAAGATGGAACTGCTTGTTATTGATGAAATAAGTATGGTGCGATGCGATACGATGGATGCAATAGATACAATTCTAAAACACGTTCGCCGAAATTATCATCTGCCATTTGGCGGCGTTCAGTTATTATTAATTGGAGACCTGCACCAGTTAGAGCCGGTTGCGCCGCAAAGAGACTGGTCTATTTTGAATGAGTATTATGCTACGCCTTTCTTTTTCGACAGCCTTGCAATAAAAGAACAAACCCCTTTATTAATTGAACTGAATAAAATTTACAGGCAAAAAGAAGAAAGCTTTGTACACCTGCTTAACAAAGTCCGCAACAATAATATGGATGCCGACGATTTTGAAGACTTGCATTTACGATACAGCCCTGGATTTAGCCCTTCCTCTGATGAAAAGTATATTACACTCACATCGCACAATAACCAGGCAGACTTAATTAACCAGCAGCAGTTACAAAGGCTTAATGCAGCAACGTTTACTTACAAAGCAGTTATAGAAGATGAGTTCCCGGAAAACATGTATCCTGCAGAAGCTGAGTTGTTTTTAAAAGAAGGCGCCCAGGTAATGTTCTTAAAGAATGATTTGGTTTCAAAAAGATATTATAACGGAAAGATTGGCGTAGTTAAATCTTTAGAAAAAGAAAAGGTTGTTGTTGAATGTGGTGGCACCGATATTGAAGTGGGGGTGGAAACCTGGGAAAACAGCCGTTACACACTTAACAAAGGCGATAGTAAGTTAGAGCAGGAAACCCTTGGCACATTTACACAATATCCACTGCGGCTTGCCTGGGCCATTACCATACATAAAAGCCAGGGGCTTACTTTTGATAAAGTAATGATTGATGCCGGTGCTGCATTCAGCAGCGGGCAGGTGTATGTTGCACTCAGCCGTTGTACCGGTTTAGATGGAATTGTTTTACTAAGTAAAATACCTGCTTCGGCAATTACCAGCAATGATAATGTAATTAAAGGGCAGCAAACTTTATCACACAAGGGCTCTTTAGTAGAGCGTTTTGCCGGGGCAAGACGGATGTTTACACAGCAATTATTAGAAGACATTTTTTCTTTTAATGAAATGGGGGCCGAAGGAGAGTTGCTGGAGTTTCAAATAAAACAACATAAAGACAAACTAAATACTGAAGCTGTTGGCTGGATAGAAAACATGAAGCAGCAATTTGTAAATGATAAAGCTGTTGGTTTAAAATTCAGTTCCCTTGTTTCGGAACTGATGAAGGCAGAAGGAATTATTGAAAAGAATGATTTGCTGCAGAAAAGAATAAGTGATGCTGCCAATCATTTTTTGCCAAAGATGGAATCGTATTTAAATGAAATAAAAAAACATCCTTTAATAACAGAACATAAAGAAGCAGCCACTGCAATCAATGAAAAGCTGGCTGAGCTTGCACTGGCAGTTTACAATAGCATTTATTATTTGCATTATTGCAAACAACCTTTTTCTGTTACAGGCTTTTTGCATCATAAATTAAAATACAGTCTTCCCCGGTTTAATATAACCTGTTATGCCAGTGGAAAAAAACAGGTTTATTCAGATGTGCCAAACCCGGAATTGTTTGAAACATTAAAGCGATGGAGAGATATGACTTGTGCTGATGAAGATTTGCCCATCTATATGGTGGCCAATCAAAATACTTTAAAAGAAGTATGCGCTTATCTTCCTTTAACAAAAAAAGATTTATTGCAAATAAGTGGTTTTGGCAAAGCCAAGGTTGATAAATATGGCGATGAGGTTGTAGCTGCTGTGGAAGCATATTGTCATATTCATAATATAGAAACTAATATGGCTGCAAAAGCCGACAACCCTAAAAGAGAACGAAAAGAAAAAAGCACGGAGCCAAAAACAGATACCAAAACTGTTTCTTTTGCATTATACAAAGAAGGAAAAACTATTGCAGAGATTGCCAAAGAAAGAAACTATACTGCTTCAACTATTGAAGGACACCTTGCTTATTTTATTGGCGTGGGTGAAATTGAAATAAATGATTTAGTAAGCAAAGAAAAACAGCAGCAGATAAAAGATGCCGTTGCAATACACGGAACCTTAAGCCATAAAACATTGATTGAAAACCTGCCGAAGGGAATTAGTTACGGAGAAATAAGAATGGTGGTTGCGGCGGGGAAAAACCCTTTGTAGTTCGAAATAGCTACCGCCCAAAATCATCCTGCAGCCTTACAATATCGTCTTCGTTGCTGGGGTTTGCAGCATCGGTATGGCGCCATATTTCGGCAACAACTCCCCAGCCGGTTGTGCCCAACAGGCGGTGGCGTTCACCTTGTTTTAAATGAATGATGTCGCCTATACTCAAATCCCGGGTTTCTTTTTCTTCATCAGTATCGCTTGTTATAATTCCGGCGGTACCGCCAATTAATTTCCATATTTCGGCCCGGCGGTGATGATATTGCCAGCTTAATCTTTTAGCGGGGGCAACCACCAAAATTTTAGGGCTCAGTTTCCCAGATATATTTAAATCTACTTTAGTAAGATGGGGAAAATATAAACGGATGAATTTCTCTGATTCGCTTTCTTCTATTACAAAAAAGCCGCCCCATGGACTGCTGCTGTCCTGTTTATCAATTTTGATATTTTGATGCTGAAGATATTTTTCAACTGCAGTAAAAACATTCTGTTTAGTAGTATCTGAGTTAAATGAAAGCTGCATATACATTTATTATCTGCCCATGAACACCATGAGTATCTGTACATCGCTGGGGTTTACGCCGCTGATTCTTGATGCCTGGCCCAGCGTTCTTGGTTTTATTTTAGTAAATTTCTGCCTTGCTTCGTTGCTAAGTGAATTTAGTTTATCGTAGTTAAAGTTATCGGGTATAATTAAATCCTCCAGCTGACTCATTTTATTTACCAGTTCTTTTTCTTTCTCTATATAGGTTTCGTATTTAAGCTGAATCTCTGCCTGCTCCAGTGTTTCATCGTCAAAACCTGCCAGTGCTTTTTCCATTGATGGCAACTGTATTTTCATTTGCTTAAGACCAAGCATGGGCCGCAATACCAACTGTGCCGCTTTTTGTTTTAATAATAACGTGGCAGACTGGGCGCTTTCTAAAAAAGCATTTGCTTCTGCAGGCTCAATGAACGTGTTGTTTAAAATTGTCTTTAGTTGCACAACCCTATCTGTTTTTTCTCTCACCCTTTCCATTCTTTCCTGTGAGGCCAGGCCAAGGCGGTAGCTTTTTTCTGTGAGGCGAATGTCTGCATTGTCCTGGCGCAACAGGGTGCGAAACTCAGCCCTGCTGGTGAACATACGGTAAGGTTCGTCGGTTCCTTTGTTTATAAGGTCGTCTATCAATACGCCAATGTAGGCTTCGCTTCTTTTTAAAACAACAGCATCCAGTTCTCTTACTTTCTGGTGAGCATTTATACCGGCCATTAAGCCTTGACATGCTGCTTCTTCATAACCAGTAGTGCCATTTATCTGACCTGCAAAAAAAAGGTTATTAATCAACTTTGTTTCGAGGCTGAATTTTAATTGTGTTGGTGGAAAGTAATCGTATTCTATGGCGTAGCCGGGGCGGAACATACGGCAGTTTTCGAATCCAGAAACCATCTTAAGTGCCTGATACTGAACATTTTCTGGAAGTGAAGAGGAAAAGCCGTTAACATATATTTCTACGGTATTAAAGCCTTCTGGCTCTACAAATAGCTGGTGCCTGTCTCTTTCGGCAAAGCGGTTTATTTTGTCTTCTATACTTGGGCAATATCTTGGTCCTGTGCCCTGGATTCTTCCCTGAAACATAGGACTCTTCTCAAATCCTGTCTTTAATATATCATGTACGGCCGGGCTGGTGTAAGTAATCCAGCAGCTTCGCTGTTCTTCTGGCAAAATTTTCTTAGTGGGTAAATAACTGAACCCTACAATTTCATCGTCACCTTTCTGTTCTTCCATTTTACTGTAGTCCAGGCTGCGGCCATCAATACGTGGTGGCGTTCCTGTTTTTAGCCTGTTGCTTTCAAAACCGAGGCTAACTAATTGCTCAGTTATTCCCGTGGCGGCTTTCTCTGCCATGCGACCTCCGCCGAGTTGTTTTTCGCCAATATGTATAATTCCGTTGAGGAAGGTGCCATTGGTTAAAACCACTGCTTTTGCCATTATTTCGTGCCCTAAACCTGTTATAACGCCGTAAACACGGCTATCTTTTATCTGCAAGCCATTTACCATATCCTGGTAAAAATGGACATTTGGGGTGTTTTCCAACATCTCTCTCCACTTGCTTGCAAATAACATGCGGTCGCTTTGAGCCCTTGGGCTCCACATTGCCGGCCCCTTACTGCGGTTGAGCATCCTGAACTGGATCATGCTTTCATCGGTTACAATACCACTGTAGCCACCCATTGCATCTATCTCTCTTACAATTTGCCCCTTGGCTATGCCGCCCATAGCAGGGTTGCAGCTCATTTGAGCAATTGTTTGCATATTCATGGTGATGAGCAGCACTTTGCTACCAAGATTGGCTGCGGCTGCGGCCGCTTCGCAACCGGCATGGCCTGCGCCTACTACTATTATATCATAATCTAAAAACATTGGGCGCAAAGATACAAAGGAGCGGCAACCTGTAGGACAGCCTCCCTGCTTGCCGGTAGGTTATTGCGATTGTGTTATGAGGAATCTCTTACTTTACTTTTTGCCTTGACGCAAAAAGTAACAAAAAAGTCAAGGCAGGAAAAAATACAGCCTTTTCCTGCCAAGCAGCAATGGGGAACTTGGGTACTACAGTGACTTCAACATTGGTTCATTACTCTTAGAATTGTTGGCTTTGGAGGTGTAGGAGTCAGAAACGGGCTTGTTAACTTAAGAGCTTCTGTGGCTATAGTATTGGTTCTTTACTCTTAAGCATGTTGTAATTGGAGAAATCGGATGCAGTGCTATGGTTGATGGTTTAAAGTAAAGAGTCTACATAAACTGGAATTGCAAGGGGATGTTCCACGTGGCGCATTTATAAATATTTTGCCAGGTATTCATTCTCCTTTTGCCTCATCAGCTTTTGCTCTGCTGGCTTTTTGTCTTTGTATCCGCACAGGTGAAGGGCGCCATGGAAGATAACCCGGTGAAGCTCTTCTTTAAAACTAAGACCGAGCAGTTTGGCATTTTCTTTTACTCTGTCCATACTAATATATATTTCCCCCTCGATGGGAACGCCGGGTTGGGAGAGTGGGAAAGTAATAATATCGGTGTAGAAATTATGCTTAAGATAGTCCCGGTTGATGCCAAGCAAATACTCATCGGTGCAGAAGATACAGGATAGGTTGGAAAGCTTTTTCTTTTCGGTGTCGAAGAGCTTTTGAATGAATACCTTAAGGGCCAACCTGTTGGCCAGGGTGGGTTTTACATCAACATAAAAAAAATTAACAGTTGCCATAATCTAATTTCTTAAAACGAAAATAAATAACAATAGCGAATTGATACATTTGCTTTTGATTGCTCACCGAATATATACGAATGAAAAAAAGACTGTCGGAAATTGGCGTTGGAAGAACAGTTACCATTGCCTCCTTTGAAAACGACGAAGTGTTTTTAAAACTGATGGAAATGGGCCTGTTACCCGGAGAAAGGGTAATAATTGAGCAGATTGCGCCCTTGGGCGACCCTATTTCTTTATCTGTAGCCGGCTACCAGCTAAGCCTGAGGCTTAATGAGGCCGATATGATTTGGGTGGAAGAAATAGAAGAAAAGGCAATAAAATTGATTTAACTAATTGATTTACAATATACTAATGAATATTGGCCTATACTTTGGTTCGTTTAATCCAGTGCATGCCGGACATCTTATTATTGCCAATTACATAGCCAATGAAACTACACTGGATCAGGTTTGGTTTGTTGTGTCTCCACAAAATCCTTTTAAGAATGCTGCATCTCTTTTAAACCAGTATGACAGGCTTCACTTAATTAAATCGGCTATTGAGGGTGAAAAAAAACTAAGGGCCAGCAGTGTGGAATTTAAACTACCCAAACCCTCTTACACGGTAGATACCCTGGCTTATTTAAAGGAAAAGTATCCGCAGCACAGTTTTAGCATTATTATGGGCAGCGATGGTTTTCAAAACATAAATAAGTGGAAAAACTACTCGGTTATTTTAAAGAATCACCCTATTTACATTTATAAAAGGCCGGGCTTTGAGATTACAGAAAGTTTTGGTGCCGATATTATCCTCCTTGATGCGCCACTTTTAGAAATTTCGAGTACTAAAATAAGAGAGTTGGTGAAGGAGAGAAAGTCTATCCGATTTTTAGTGCCCGATGTGGTGAGGGAAGAGATAGGGCAGAACGGATATTACAGGCAGGCACCTAAATAACCCAAGGCCAAAATATCTGTATAACTATAGTGTAGTCCTGATTGTGGTGCCTGTAAGCCGGCAGGGGGTTGAATAGTGTCTTGTCCTGAAATAGGTTGACAACAAAATCCACCATATCGCCAAGCCCTGTCTGGTAATGCCTGCCTGCATTATCTTTTCGCTATAAATCATCAGTTTTTATTTATACATTAGTACTGCCTGCCCATACATAGCCTGCAATAAAAATTATAAAGTGACTAATAAAGCCAACATTTCAACAATTGTATTCTCAGTCTATATTTTGCTGGCTTTCTATGTTTTTGGCGGGGGCATAGTAAATTCGTTGGTTGCTTACAGGACATGGCGGGCCGTAGGTGCAAATGAATTTCCTAAATTTCATCATATTGATAGTTCGCTAATTATTCCGTTATTTGTTGTATTCTTTTTCTTATCCTTCATTCCTCAGATTTTATTGTTGTGGTTTCGACCAATGGTTATACCGGGGTGGTTAGTTTGGGTCGCATTGCTTTTTAATTTTATAACCCTTGTTTCAACTATAGCTATTCAAATCCCTATTCAAGTTGAACTCGATAAAAAATTTTCTTTAGAATTAATTGACAGGCTAATATCAACCGATTTCATTTATAGAAGGATTCCAATGCTATTGCTGGCTATAGTAAATTTTATAATGTTATATAAAGTAGTGAAACATTCCGGTAATAACGCAACCCTTTCAACATAAGAAAGAAAGATTATGCCGCTTTGTCCCTGCCGGGTTTCCGCCGCTTACTTGTGATAACAAAAAACAGCTCCCGTGAAACCCCGGCTTGAACAAAGTCATTCATAAACCTTCATTATGACAAAAAATAAAACCATTGAAACCGGTGCCAGCGTTGCGGCATTTATAAAGACAATTGCTGACAGTAAAAAACGCAACGACTTTGCTGCAATAATTGAACTGATAACAAAACAAACAGGGCTGGAGCCAAAGATGTGGGGAACAGCCATTGTAGGGTTTGGAACTTATCATTACAAATACGAAAGCGGCAGAGAGGGTGATGCGCCGCTTACAGGAATAGCATCAAGGGTTAGTTCTATAGTTTTATACCTGGGGTCTGCTTTCGATAAAAGAGAGGAGCTGCTTACAAAATTTGGAAAATATAAAACAAGCGGCGGCTGTATTCATATTAAAAAGCTGGAAGACATTGATATGGGTATTTTAGCCAGAATGGTAAAAAATTCTGTTGCTTACACAAAAAAAGAACACAGCTGTTGAACGGATTAATTTAATCTGAATTAGTTTTTTTAAAACACCAAGCCAAGCAATAAACATGCGCCTACAATAAGCGGCGCCGGAATTTTTGTGAGTGCCAGCAATAAAACCGTTCCTGTTATTACAGCAATATTAATAATACTGATGGTGCTGACAGGAAATAAGGAAATATCTTTCAGCAAATACAAAGAAGCTGCCCACATGATGCCAACCACCACAGCATTTATTCCCTCGAGGGAACGGTAAACCACTACAAATTTTTTAAGATACTGCCATACCGGAAAGAAAAATAACACCAGCAAAGCACTGGGTAAAAAAATAGCAATGGAGCCAATTAAACATCCAAGGATCTGCATTTTATACCCTTCATTTTGCATGGCCATGCCACCGGTGTAGGATGCTATAGAAAAAACAGGCCCGGGTATTGCCCTAACCATGCCTGCGCCGGTAAGCAATTCTTCCCTGGGTATTTGTATTACACCATCGGGATTTTTCTTTTGCACTTCGGTGGATGTTGGCCTAGCCACATATTGGTCCAGCAGAAGCGGTATTAATACATCGCCACCGCCAAAAACAAAACTGCCAAAACGGTAAAAGTTTTCGAAAAGATTATAGGGCTTGCGGTTTTGCCATTGCTGCTTACGGGCTGTTTCACTCAGGACGCCTGCAACCAGGAAAATGAGGCCAAAGAGCCAGATGTTTGTCCAGCGGATTTGTTTTGGTTTGATGGTTTCTTTTTCGGGAATGCGCCGGCTGCTGAAATTGGTAACTATGCCGCCCAGCACTATCAGCAAAGGAAATATCCAGGGGGCCTTAAACAAAAAATAAATGGTAACCATAGAAGCCAGCATTATCAGCTGCGTTATTAAATTGGTAACGGCAATTTTAAAAGCTCTTTGTGCTGCATAAATTAAAAAACCAATAGCCATTGGCTGAATGAACTGAAAGGCGCTGTTGTTCAGATTTTCCTTACCAATGCTGCTTACTAAAAAAGAAAGGGCGCCCATTAAAATGCAGGCGGGCATAATCCAAATTATAAGTGTGATGGTGGCCAGCAAAACGCCGCCTCTTTTAAAACCAATTAATGTAAGTGTTTGAGTAGATGAAGCGCCCGGAAGCAACTGGCAAAAGGAAGTGTATTCCATCAGTTCTTCTTTTGTTACGTCCCTGCGGCGTTCAACAAAGGTTTTCATCATCATACCTATGTGTCCCTGTGGGCCGCCAAAAGCGGTAATGCTGTGCAAAAAAACAGCTTTTAAAAAAGGTATATGGCGAAGCAGGGTCAATGCATGAATGAATTACAATGCAAAAGCGATTTCGGTGAAATCGCTTTTGCAGTTATGTAGCCTGTTAATATTTATATTCTAATTTAAATCCTTTGGCTTTGGCAAATTTCTTTTGCTCTTCAATTACAGCATTATCATATTTTCCGGCCTTTTCCATCAGTTCGGCTTTTTCGGTATTAAGGGCAGCCGCTTCCTGCTCGGCTATGGCGGGGTTTGCCAGCTTTAATTCCACATCATTAATTTTTCCCAAAACGCCAATATCATCAATCATTGCCTGCTTAAAACCTTCTCCGTCTTTTACGGACTCAAGATTCTTCAGTTCCTCCATTTTTAATTCAATATAGGCTTTTGCTTTCTTCCTGTTTTCCACTTCATTGTCGCCAGCCATAAAACCCTGGTATTTATCCATTATTTCTTTTTGGGCTTTTACAAGTTTGTCGTTAAAATCTCTTGCTTTTTTTGAGTCGCAGGAAGTAAAAAGTACGGTTACTGCAAGTAAGAGCAGCGTTGCTGATTTTCTCATTGTTTTGATTTTGGTTATTATTAATTTAGTGGTTCTTTCTTTACCTATGTTTTACAAACGTAGATTTGGTGATGAAAAAATACAAAACTTATTTTTTATTACAACGGTTTTGCCCCCTGTTTCTTATAATTATTATTTTTTCGTGCAGTAAAAAAAATTATTCGGCCCGGCCTTACTACCAGTTTACATCGGTAAACGGTTTACCGGATTACTCATCACTTAACTATTGGGCATCACATCCTTTCAAACATGATGCTGCCGACAGTGTTCCCAAACCCTTGCGTAAATTTTATAAAAACGATTCGCTGGCAGATGTATTTTTTATTTATCCAACTACATTAACTGATTATAGTGACCAGCAAATGAATGCTGCCATTGATGATGCTGAGCTGAATGCAAAAACCGATTATTCCAGCATATTATACCAGGCTAGTGTGTTTAATGAAAGCTGCCGGGTGTTTGCGCCCAGGTACAGGCAGGCACATTACAGGGCTTTCTTTTTATCCGATTCGGTTGCGGCTCCTTATTTTAATTTGGCTTACGCAGATATTAAAAATGCTTTTGAATATTACCTGCAGCATTATAATAATGGCAGGCCAATCATTATTGCCGCACACAGCCAGGGAACGGTGCATGCAGGCAGATTAATAAAAGATTTCTTTGAAGATAAGCCGCTTCAAAATAAATTAGTGTGTGCTTATTTAATTGGGATGCCTGTGCCTGATACTTATTTTACCGGATTAAAACCCTGCAAAAATGCTGCTGCCACCGGATGTTTTGTTAGCTGGCGAACTTATAAAACAGGCTATACCCAACCAAATTTTATTGCAAAAGAAAAGTTTAAATGTGTTGTTATTAATCCGCTTACATGGTCGGATAATACCGGTAAAGCAGCAAGAAGCCTGAATAGTGGTGGTGTATTAACAAACTTCAATAAAATTGTTAAGGGTGTGGCTGGTTGCCAGGTTCACAATAACATTTTATGGAGCAGCAAACCAAGGTTTTTTGGAAATATATTTCTTACCCGGAAGAATTATCATATTGCCGATATTAACTTATTTTATGTAAACATCAGGCAAAATGTGAAGACAAGAATTGAGGAGTTTTATAAAAAGAACAAAGGATATCAATAGGTTGATAATGCCACTGCTTTTACTATTTGCCCGCCAAGGTCCCACATAAAAAAATCACGTGATTTATCATACATATTAATATTTTGGGGAGATGCCTTAGTGAACCCAACATCGGAAGTTTTTATCCAGCTATTGTTTTTGTAAAAATAATTGGTAACTGAATAACTGCTGCTGTCAATTGTGTAATTGCCAGCAAACTCGATCTTTATTTTTTTGGTGCCTTCTTTTATTTCTTTATCCAGTTCGCCAATGGTTTTGTAATAATGCATATCGGGATAATCTTCGGTGATATAATTTAATGATAACACCTGCAGTTTATTATTTTTAAAATAAGATACTTTGCCCGACAGGTTTTGTGTAAGGTAATTTTTAAGTGTGTCTTTACAGTTTACCATCTCCACATAATAAGTGTTGGTTGTGTTTAGTTTTTGCTGGTTACTGCAGCTTACAATAAAAAAGCTGCTGATAAAACCAATAACTGCAATAAAATTTTTCATTGGTAAATAAAATTTATAAATCATAATCCAAATTGTGTACTGATGGCCATCATCCTGTCAATTGGTTTTTTGGCTGCCAGTCTCAATATTTCGTCCATTGTTATTTCAGGTGTTTCATATTCCATACATAAATACAATTTTTCCAGTGTGTTCAGTTTCATGTGAGGGCAGTCGTTGCATGCGCAGGCATTATTGGGCGGTGCAGGTATAAAAGTTTTTCCCGGATTTGCCTTTTGCATCTGGTGCAGTATTCCGGTCTCTGTGGCCACGATGTATTCCTGAGAGCTGTCTTTCTGTGTAAACTTCAATAAGCCTGTGGTGCTGCCTATATAGTCTGCTACGGCCAGTACAGGCGCTTCACACTCGGGGTGTGCAATTACTTTTGCTTTTGGATGGCGTATTTTTAATCTGGTTATTTTTTCGAGGCTGAAAATTTCATGTACCATACAGGCGCCATTCCATAAAACCATATTTCGCCCTGTTTGCTTGTTGATGTAAGCACCCAGGTTTTTATCGGGTGCAAAAATAATTTTTTGATCTGCCGGCAAACTCTCCACAATTTTTTGAGCGTTGGATGAAGTGCAGATGATATCACTCAGTGCTTTCATGCCGGCCGAGCAGTTGATATAGGTAATTACAATATGATCCGGGTGTTTATCTTTAAACTGTTTGAATAAAGCAGGCGGTGCACTGTCGCTTAAAGAGCAGCCGGCTTTTAAGTCGGGCAGTAAAACTTTTTTTGTGGGATTTAATATCTTGGCAGTTTCTGCCATAAAATGTACACCAGCAAAAACAATTATGTCAGCTTCTGTTTTTTCTGCTTTTTGTGCAAGCCCCAGGCTATCGCCAATAAAATCTGCCACATCCTGTATATCGGGTTCCTGGTAATAATGCGCAAGTATAATAGCGTTCTTTTCTTTTTTAAGCCTTTCTATTTCTGCAAACAAATCCAGGTTCACATCAATATCAATATCCAAAAAACCGGCGGCTTTAATATTTGCTTTTGCACTGTTAATATCTATCATAATATGTATTAATACTTATTATTTATATAATCACTTACTACTACTATGGGTGTTAATATGTGGAGAGAAATTTTTTATGCTATGATGTAAAATTAAAAAGATTAGTTTATCCACCAGTATCCATATTTAATTAACATTAAAAAAATAAAGCAAAAAGGTTTAAAAGCTTTCACACAGATAGGTAACAGGATAAAAATAATATTGTTTTACACAGCAGTTGATAAAAAACTGCGGGGAAAAGATAAAAGACTTTTTTAAAAATACCCTGTTAATTCAACAGGGATAAACTGCCATCTTTCAACCTCATTAATTTTTATCCGGGGCGGTTTATGTTTTTAATATCATTTTACGCATATTTTTCATGGAGGGAAAAGTGGCTTTTAAACATCAATACCGGTTTATCAACATTAGCATGTTTACAACGTTTTTGGTTAATAAAATAAACAGCATCCCTGTAATTTATATCTAATAATTAAATTACCTCAAAGGCATTTATAAAATACCTGTCATTATTGGCATTTAAACGGTTTTCCACAATTTGTTCATATCCTTTTTTACCCTATTTTTGCCGTCCAATTTTTAATCATACAAAATATGCAAATCATTCAGGGAATTCGTGAAAAGGGCGCTGCCGTAGTTATTGGGGTTATAGCCCTTAGTTTAATAGGGTTTATTTTAATGGATGCCAATTCGGGCGGAAGTAAACTATTTGGTTCATCGTCACCCACCACCAGCATTGCCAGGGTGAATGGCGAAGATATTGATGTAATGGAATTTAATAAAAGGGTGGCTGAGGCCGAAGAGCAGGAAAGGCAGATGCAACAGCAGCAACAGCAGTTTCAACAGCCAAAAACACCTTACCAGATAAAAGATCAGGTGTGGAATACACTGGTGGCTTTAAAAGTATTTTATGCCGAAGCCGGTAAGCTGGGCATTGGGTTTACGGCAAAAGAATTAGAAAGTATTTTAAAAAGCGAAGACCCTTCCAACCCACTCATGCAGGATCAGACTATGAAAGATTCTATTACCGGCCAGCTTAGCCAGGCACAGGTATTAAAAGTTATATCAGAAATAAAAAAATCCAAGGATGACAGAAGGGAGTTTTTTAACAGCCGTATTATTAACCCGCTGAAACAAACAAGCATTGTAGCCAAATACACCGGTTTATTAAATGCCGGCGCTTATTACCCCACCTGGATGCAGGAAAGAGACAATGCCGACAGTAAAAATTTTGCCAATATATCTTATGTGGCCATACCATATACAGTAATACCAGACAGTACAGTTACGGTAAGTGATGCAGAGGTGGAAACTTATGTAAGTAAACATAAAAAACTATTTAAGCAGGAAGATGGACGCATTATTTCTTATGTAACATTCAGCCAGTTACCAAAAGCAGATGACAGCGCAAGGGTAAGAGATGAACTGGCAACCCTTAAGCAAAAATTTACAGAAGTAAGCGACAGCAATATGCAGATGTTCCTTGTTCAAAATTCTTCAAGGAAACCTTATGAAAATACTTACGTGCCAAAATCTAAAATAGCAACAGCTAATGCAGATACTATTGTGAAGCAAGCCGTTGGTTCTGTATTTGGACCTTATGTTGATGGGAATAATTATACACTTGCCAGGATTGTTGGTACCAAATCTTTACCAGACAGTGTTAAGGCAAGGCATATTTTGTTTCCTTCTAAAGATGCACAGGGCCAGCCAACAGATGAGGCTGCATCTAAAAAAATGGCCGACAGTATTCTGGCACTTATTAAGGGCGGCGCAAGCTTTGATGCGCTGGCAAGACAATATGGTACAGATGCCACCAAAGATAAAGGTGGCGATTTGGGAACCTTTGGATATGGCGCAATGGTTGGGGAGTTTAATGATTTTTGTTTTAATAAACCAGCAGGAACAAAAGATGTGGTGAAAACCCAGTTTGGTTACCATGTTGTTGAAATAGTAAGCCAGAAGGGAACAAGCACAGCTTATAAAGTTGCCTTTATGTCAAAAGAAATTGATGCAGGTCAATCAACCATGGTGGCAGCAGAACAAAGCGCCATTAAATTATCCGGCCAGGGCAATGGCAAAAACTTTGAGGCTTATATTACTAAGAATGGCCTGCAAAAAGTAAGCGTTCCGGTGCCCGTTAAAGAAATTGATGATGCAGTAGGTAATTTGCAAAATGCAAGGCAAGTGGTACGATGGGCATTTAACGCAAGCGCTGGCGATGTTAGCGAACCTTTTCTGATTGGGGATGAACACGTGGTTGCTTTGGTTGAAAGGGTACTTAGAGAAGGAACCCAGGATGTAAAAACTGCAAGGCCTGCCGCAGAAATAGTGATCAGGAAGAAAAAGATTGCCGAAACCATTATAAAAAAATTAGGAGCAACACCAACGCTTGAAACCGCAGCTGCAGCCTACAGCAAACAGGTGCAGGTTGCGGGTGCAGATTCTTCACTGGTTTTTAGTGGCAATATTATAAACGGAATAGGACAGGAACCAAAAGTGATTGGCGCAAGTTTTAATAAAGAATACCAGGCAAAACCAAGCCAGGCTATTGAAGGTAACACAGGTGTGTATGTAATTAAAGTTAACAGCATTGGCAGCAAGCCTGCAGACACACCCGAAGAAGCGGCAAAAAAAGCCAAAGATCAGGTAGCAACATTGCGTAACCAGGTTTCTGTTGGCTGGTACGAAGGCTTAAAAAACCAGGCAACTATAAAAGACAACAGAAGCAAAACGGGATACTAATCTTTCTTTTCTTATATCGAAAGCCGGCTTAAACAAGAGCCGGCTTTTTTGTTTTAATTTTGCAGCATGGCTGAAATATTTATAAATAAAGTAGCTGAGAGCGGAATTATTACGCTGGATTTGGAAGAGTTTTATCCCAAAGAAGAAACGGCAGTGTTTGACATGAAGGATTATTTATTCATGGGCTTGATTTTAAAAGAAAAAGATTTCAGGGAAGCATTGAAAACGCTGGATGTATCTGTTTACCGAAATAAAAATGTAGCACTTACCTGCACCGCCGATGCGGTAATTCCTGTGTGGGCTTATATGCTTGCAGCCAGTTATTTGCAACCACTGGCCAAAGAAATTGTTTTTGGCAACGAAGAATTTTTACACAAAACTATTTTTTTAAAAAACCTTGCCACAATAAACCCTGCTGATTATGATGATAAAAGAATTGTAATAAAAGGCTGCGGCGAATTGCCCATTACCGAAACCGCTTATGTGGAAATAACCAAACTGCTTCGTCCTTTTGCAAAAAGCATTATGTATGGCGAACCCTGCAGCACTGTGCCTGTATATAAAAAGAAGAAAGATTAAAACCACCCCCGCTTACGGAACATACTTACCATTAACAATGGAATGCAAAGCATCAGGCCAACCGAAATAAAGAAACCCCATTTATTGTGCAGCAAGGGAATGCTTTCAAAGTTCATTCCGAAAATGCCGCCAATAACCGTAGCCGGAGCCAGCAAACAGGTTACCACCGCCATCACTTTCATTACTTCATTCATTTTTAAATTTACATTGCTCAGGTATAAATCCTGCAGGTTCATCATCATATCACGGTAGTTCTCCGCAAGGTCATTTGCCTGAATGATGTGGTCGTACACATCTTTAAAATATTTTTCTGTACGCTCTTCAATCAGTTCACTTTCGCTGCGTAAAATACCGTTTACCAGCTCCCTCACAGGAGCAATGCTTCTTTTAAGCACAATCATTTCCTTACGCATCATATTTATTTTGGCAAGGCTACGGGTATTTGAATTGCGTATGATATCTTCTTCGAGCATTTCAATTTTTTCACCCAGCTTTTCCATCACCACATAATAATTATCTACAATCATATCTATTAAAGAATAAAACAAAAAATCGGCACCACTTTGCCTTACCTTACTGTTGTTTATTTTTAATCTTTCCCTTAGTGGGTTAAAAACATCTTTATCAGCATCCTCCTGGAAACTGATAACAAAATTTTTGCCCAGGATAATACTTATCTGTTCAATTTCTACCGCCGAATCTTTTTCATTAAAGTAAAGCATATTGAGCAGGCAAAACAACAGCCCGTCTATTTCATCCATTTTTGGCCGCTGGCCAACGCTTAAAATATCTTCGGTAATAAGATAGTGAATGCCATAATGATTGCCTATCGTTTCCACATCAGTCTTTCTAAGCCCGTCCACATTTAACCAGGTAACAGCCGGCGAGTCCAGGTATTGCAAACAATCGGGCACCTGCTTAAACTCGGCAACATTTATTTTTTGATTATTGTAATCATACACAAAAATTTTAACTTCCTCCGGCTCGGTACGCTGTGCAGGTGCTGTGGGATTTACCTGCAATACTTTTTTAGTACGCAGCAGCTCCAGCGGATTTAAAATGTAGGATAAATATTTTTTGCTTTGTTTAAACATGCACCGAAGTTAGAAAAAGTATTGAAGTTGACAAGTTTGCAGGCTAATATCATTGCATTGTTTTTTATCACTACAGCTATTATTAACCAGTATATTTAATATGATACTTAACCGACTTTAATTTGTTTGCTGCGGTATCCATGTCGCAAACAAGTTGGTTACGATTATAAAAATGAGGAGTAAAAACATTATCCGATAAGCATTCACTTTTTTCAAGATGATCGAGGCAAACAAAACAGCGGCTGAAAACTCCTATTGAAAAAATTGAAAGCATTTTTTTGATGTGCTGTTTTTTATAATTTAGATTGTAAGCAGCATCATAACCTTCTTTAAGCAAGGCAATAAACAATCGCCGGATGTCATTTACATTTTTGGTAGTTGTTATCAGGGTATTTATTCCGGCATCAAGGTCTTTGTATATATCAAAAATATCGTTGCTTAACTGCATCAGTCCCCCGAGTTTCATCAACACTTCTTCCTCCTCCTTTTCCATTGGCGAGGCAAAAACAACCCGGTAAAAAACCACAGATTCTCCGCCCTTGAGCAATGTTATCTTTTTTATTTCATCAAAACTTAAACCGGGAGCCGCCTGCTTTTTACTTTCTATTTGTGAATGATAAACCCGGTAAATATGTGCCAACATTAATTCCCGGTCAGGGATATTTTGTAAACCCGTTTTGTACAATTGCAGAAATAATTTTTCGTTGGCCGTTTTGCCGGTCATTTCTTCAGGCTTTTCAATAAAAGCTTCTAATCTTTCTTTTGATATGTTTTGTTTGTCAAAAAAATCATCAAACTGCCCGGTGGTTGCTCCCTGACAGGTGCTGGCCAGCCTTTCTTTTTCTGTCATTGGTTCTCCTCTTAATGCACAGAATGCTTCGCCCAAAATGGCAGGAACGGCAAGGCCATAATAACCGGTCATCTTTTTTATATCGGTTTCATCAAGGCTGCCATCGTTTATTTTTTTAACTGCTTCAATTTCGGGAACAATATTTTTTTGGATAAATTCTTTTTGGTGTTGCAGGTTTTTAATAATGCGGTACAGTAATCCCGGAGTTAGAAAAGCATTTGCTATGGGATTAGGTTTGTACATTTTTTATAAGCAGAATAATTAGTAACAAAAGTAAGGGCTGTAAAATAAAAAAACCGAAGCTTCTAAAACTTCGGTTTCATATAAATCAATTTCAATTGGGTTTAAAACTCCGCACTCTTTGGATATCTTGGAAAAGGAATTACATCCCTGATATTTCCCATCCCTGTTACAAACACAACCAATCTTTCAAAACCCAACCCAAAACCAGCGTGGGGACAAGCACCAAATTTTCTCGTATCTAAATACCACCACAATTCTTCGGCAGGAATATTCATCTCCTTCATGCGCTGCTCTAATTTATCTAATCGCTCTTCTCTTTGTGAGCCGCCAACAATTTCGCCAATGCCCGGCGCCAGTATATCCATCGCCGCAACCGTTTTTCCATCATCATTCTGGCGCATGTAAAATGCTTTTATGTCTTTCGGATAATCAGTAAGTATAACAGGTTTTTTAAAATGTTTTTCTACAAGATAACGCTCATGTTCGCTTTGCAAATCAACACCCCACCCTTCAATTAAATACTGAAACTTCTTTTTCTTATTGTGATTGCTTTCTTTTAAAATTTCAATTGCTTCGGTGTAGGTCAATCTTTCAAAATCATTGTTAACAACAAACTCCAATTTTTCAAGCAAGGTAATTTCGCTGCGTTCGTGTTGTGGCTTTTGTTTTTCTTCTTCTGCAAGGCGCTGGGTTAAAAATTCAAGATCTTCTTTATTATTATCCATGGCATGTTTAATAACATACTTAATAAACTCTTCTGCCAGGTTCATATTGTCTTCCAAATCATTGAAAGCAACTTCAGGCTCAATCATCCAGAACTCAGCAAGGTGCCTTGCGGTGTTACTGTTCTCTGCACGGAAGGTGGGCCCAAAAGTATAAATATCGCTGAAAGCCATGGCAGCAAGCTCGCCTTCTAACTGGCCGCTAACAGTAAGATTGGTAGTGCGGCCAAAAAAATCTTCTTTAAAATTTACAGAGCCGTCTTCATTTCTTGGTGCCGATCCGTCAACGGGCAATGTAGTTACACGAAACATTTCTCCGGCACCCTCGGCATCGCTGGCTGTAATTACAGGCGTATGTAAATAAACAAAACCTTTGTCATTAAAAAATTTATGGATGGCATAAGCCAATGAATGCCGTACCCGGAACACCGCACCAAATGTATTGGTACGAAAACGAAGGTGAGCAATCTCTCTCAGGTATTCAAGGCTTGGCCTGTTTTTTAACTGCAGCGGAAATTTTTCTGCATCACAATCACCCAATATTTCTATTGAGTTTGCTTTCAGTTCTACTTTTTGGCCCTTGCCCAAAGAAGGAATTATTTCACCAACGGCTTTAATACATGCACCGGTTGTCAGGCGTTTTAATAAAGCATCATCAAACTTGCCCAATTCGGCAACTACCTGCAAATTATTATTGGTGCTGCCATCGTTCAGTGCTATAAACTGGTTGTTGCGGAAGGTGCGTACCCAGCCCATTACAGTGGTTTCGTAGTTGGCTTTTTCGGTAGCCAATAGTTCTTTAATCTTAGTTCTTGAGTTAAACATATTAACTATTTAAGGGCAGCAAAGATAATGATAGAACGGACTTGCTCCATACTTGTTTGGCAATAAGATGCTTTGAATCAAAGTCTAAAAAACTGTTCGATTGGCACTATTAGTGTTCTATTAACCAAAAAAGTTTGCTTTTTAGTTAAAACCACCTATTTTTGGTGTCGGAAAGGGCTGAAAAGTTTATCCAATCATTCTCTTTTTCATACAGCCGCCTTCCTCAGCATATATTTTCAATTCAAATTTTCTGATTTTTTAAGACCGGTTTTTGAGATTTAATTACTACCATCTTTTATGTACGACATATTACAACTGAACGACCTGCTCGTTCCCGAGTTGCTGGATATAGCAGAGCAACTTAACATTCCCAATTCAAAAAAATTAAACAAACAGGATTTGGTTTATACAATCCTGGACAAACAAGCCGTTATGAACGCAGACACTAAAAACAACGATGGCGAAAAGCCAAAACGCAAGCGCATTATTAAAACTACAACTGGCAACAGCCAGGAAGAAGCAGAAGTAATGCAGGAAGCACCACAGAAAAAAGAACCGGTTGCGGCAAAGGTTAAAAAACCAGAACCGGAAAAGAAACCAGTGAAAAAAAATCAACCTGAAGAAGAAGACGATGAGGAAGATTTGCAACCAATACCAGACGGACAGAGTAGTATTCCGCCGGCCATAGCCCAAATGCTGCAGGAGGAAGATATTCAGCAGCCAGAAGTGCAGATGCCCGACGAAACACAGCAAAACGCTTCTCAGCGCCAGTATCCACAACGCAGGGACCAGGCATTTAATATTGAATTTGACGGAGTAATACTGGGCGAAGGTGTATTAGAAATGATGCCGGATGGTTATGGTTTCTTACGCAGCAGCGACTATAATTATTTATCTTCTCCCGATGATATTTATGTTTCTCCATCGCAAATAAAATTGTTTGGATTAAAAACCGGAGATACCGTTTATGGAAGTGTTCGTCCGCCAAAAGAAGGTGAAAAATATTTTGCTTTATTAAAAGTGGAAACTATCAATGGTAAATCGCCGGAAGAGGTAAGAGACAGGGTGCCGTTTGATTATTTAACACCGTTGTTTCCTTTTGAAAAATTAGAACTCACTACCAAGTCGGATAACTACAGCACAAGAATTATGGATTTGTTTACGCCAATTGGTAAAGGGCAAAGGGGATTGATTGTGGCCCAGCCAAAAACGGGTAAAACAATGTTGCTGAAAGAACTGGCGAATGCCATTGCAGAAAATCATCCTGAATGTTATTTGATGGTAGTGCTGGTGGATGAAAGGCCTGAGGAAGTTACTGATATGGAGAGAAGTGTAAAAGCAGAAGTAATTGCCAGCACATTTGATGAACCTGCCGAAAAGCATGTGAAGGTTTCTACCATTGCGTTGCAAAAAGCAAAACGGCTGGTAGAGTGCGGCCACGATGTAGTTATTTTATTAGACTCAATAACTCGTTTGGCAAGGGCCCATAATACAGTGGCACCATCCAGCGGTAAAGTATTAAGCGGCGGTGTGGAAGCAAATGCCATGCAAAAGCCGAAACAGTTTTTTGGTGCTGCCCGTAAAATAGAAAACGGTGGCTCTTTAACTATTATAGCAACAGCGCTGGTTGACACAGGAAGTAAAATGGACGAGGTTATTTTTGAAGAATTTAAAGGAACGGGAAATATGGAATTGCAGCTGGAGCGTAAATTATCCAACCGCCGCATTTATCCTGCTATTGATATTGTTGCCTCATCAACACGCCGTGATGATTTGTTATTAGACAAAGATACCTTCCAGCGCATGTGGGTGTTGCGTAAACACATGGCCGACATGAATCCCGAAGAAGCAATTAATACCTTGCTGAAAAACATGAGGGGCACAAAAGACAATGCAGAGTTTTTAACAAGTATGAACGGATAAATAATTTAGAATTTAAAACTTAAAATTAAAAACTGAAGCCGCTTTTTATCAGCGGCTTTTTCTTTGTTTAACTTAGTGTTTGCATGGCAATACAAAAAATAACCATAGAACAATTTTTAGAACTTGCAAAACAGCATCCAGTTTTTGATGTTCGCAGCCCCGGCGAATACAATCATGCACATATATCCAATGCACACAATCTTCCTTTGTTTAACGACGAAGAAAGAAAAATTGTTGGCACAGCATACAAACAACAAAGCAGGGAAGTGGCAATAAAAATAGGATTGGACTTTTTTGGGGTGAAAATGAAAGCAATGGTTGAAGAAGCAGAAAGGATTGTTGCAGATTTTTATAAAAGTTTTACCAAATCAAATACCCCGGTTTTTCCTTTTCCGCAGGATGCTTTGCAAGGCGGCGGAGGGGGCGTTCTCGTTCATTGCTGGCGTGGCGGCATGCGTAGCGCAGGTGTTGCATGGCTGCTGGATTTGTACGGGTTTAAAGTATACACATTGGCGGGCGGGTACAAAGCTTACCGAAAATGGATATTGGCACAGTTTGAAAAAGAATACCGCTTTAATATTGTTGGAGGATATACAGGTTCGGGAAAAACGCTGGTGCTTCATCAATTAAAAAAACAACATAAACTCATTATTGATTTGGAAGCGCTGGCCAATCACAAAGGCTCGGCATTTGGAGGAATGGGCCCGCAACCAACGCAGGAAATGTTTGAGAATATGCTTGCAGAAACGTTGTTCGCCTGTCGCTGTTCGTTTATCGAAGAAAATGACGCAGCTTCGACCAACGACCAACGGTCAACCGTCATTTACATTGAAGACGAAAGCCAGCGCATTGGCAATCTTCAAATACCAATGCCGCTATGGAACAGCATACGCAAAAGCCCGGTTTATTTTTTAGACATTCCTTTTGAAGAACGCCTGAATTATATTACCGAAGAGTATGGAAAACTTGATAAAGAAAAATTAGTGAACGCAGTTATACGCATACAGAAAAGACTGGGAGGATTAGAAACAAAAAGTACCATCAATCATTTTCTGGAAAATAATTATAAAGAAAGCTTCCGCATTTTATTAACTTATTACGACAAATGGTATATCAAAGCTTTACACAACAGGGAAAATCTTTCTGCTCTTTTAAATAAAATACCCTGCCGGGGCGTTGATACAAATGGTAATACCCAAAAAATACTTGAATGCAATACCGTAAGTGTCTAAAATTTTTTATTTTTTTATTTTTTCCAATGCAGGCCTTTACGCAGCAGGCAGATGCTGACATTACCGGCCTTTGGAAAGGGTATATGTACAATGACACTACTCAAAAAAATTACAAATACGAAATAGCCATCAGCGAAAGTAAAAAGAAGTTAAATGGATATTCCCATACTTATTTTATTATTGATGACAAAGAATATCACGGAGTAAAAAAAATAAAAATTCATAAGCAGGATGGTAAAATAATTGTGGAAGATGTGGAACTGGTGGCCAACAACTATCCCATTCAACCACCCAAAGGTGTTCGGCAACTGAACATGCTTACACTTGAAATAAAAGATACGATAATGATTTTGGCCGGCATGTTTACCACCAACCGCACAAGAGAATACCACCCTGTTACAGGCTATATACATGTAGAAAGAAAAAACAATTACCGCCAGTCGGTATTAATACCGCATCTGGAAGAACTGGGGCTGGCAAAAAATTTATCTTTCATAGAAAAAGAAAAAACAGCAACTGCAGCAACAATTGCCAAAGTCGAACCTGTTGTAATAAAAACAACAACAGTATTACCGGAAGAAAAGAAGGAGGAAGCGATAAAATCTATTTCGAAAGCAAGGCCGGCTACAATAAAAACAGAAGCTAAAACAGTGAAGCCATCTTCTATACAGCAAAAAACATCACCATCGGTATCAATAAAAAATTCGGAGCCAGTTATTATTCCGCCGGCTGCCGATGCCGATAAAAGAAAAGTGGAAACCATTGAATCGGTTTATTATAAATCGGACAGCCTGGTAATTACCTTGTATGATAATGGGGAGGTTGATGGCGATACGGTAAGTGTATTAATGAACGGAAAATTAA
>JANNAM010000134.1:0-1734 GCA_031384415.1 Bacteroidota bacterium | reverse complement strand
CGAAACTGGCATTCGCAATACTTTAAAGCAATTGAATTTTGTCAAAAATATTTGGTTAACCCATTTCACAAATTTGTTGATGACAGTTACCTTGCTTCTGTTTACAAATATCTTGGAAGTTCCTGCACACGTATTGGCGATAATGCTTCGGCATTAAAATATCTTACCCTTGCTTATGATGAAAATACCCGGAAAAGGAATTATGAAGATGCCGCTGGTAATTGTATAGACATTGCTGTAATATATTTTGGACAAAAAAAATACAGCAAAGCATTAAGTATTGTTGATAGTGTGCTTAAGTTCCGCATCAATGATAAAATTACCAGGTCTAATTTGCTTTTATCAAAAGCACTTACTTTAATTGCTTCTAATAATTCAGCAGAAGCAGGGATGCTGGTAAATTTTGTGTTGGACTCAAAAGATTTTGATTCAGAAATGCTTTCTGATATATTCCAGGTTAAAGCCAGGTTGTTCTTTGAACAAAAAGATTACCAGGGGGCTTTTGAGTTTTACAACAAAGCAATCAATGAAAAAGTTTTAATTGACAGTAACCTTAAACTGCGGGAATACGGCAAAATTTTCAAAGAAGCTGGGGATTGTTTTTTAAAGGAGCAGGATCTTGAAACTGCACTTTATTATTATCATAAATCTCTTTGGACTGTTACACCTGTAGATTCCTCAAACATCTTCACCCTTCCTTCTAAACAACAGCTTTATGCAGAAAACACCATCATGGAAGCACTGGATGCAAAAGCCGAAACCTTTCAATTACTTTATAAACAAAAACCCGATTTAAAGTATTTGCAAACTGCCGTTCAGTGTTATGAATTAAGTTTTGAAGTGGAACGAAAACTCATGCAATACTTCAGCTACGACGAAAGCAAACTGCTGATGCTGCAGGAAAGCCGCCTCCGCTCACAAAATGCCATCAGTCTTTGCTACCAACTTTACCAGCTTACTAAAAACAATGCCTGGGCCGAAAAAGCATTTCAGTTTGCCGAAAAAAACAAAGCCTTTGTTTTATTAGAATCTGTAAAAAGAAACCTGGCAGCAAACAGTGCTTTGCAAAATGATACACTCTATCAAAAAACTCAATCATTGCAGTTGCAACTGGCTTACATCGAACGCAGCATTGCCGAAGCTGAAAATGATTCTGCAAAAGAAAAACTGACTGAACAAAAAACAAAACTGGAAAATGATTTACTTTTTGCCAAAACAGCACTGGCAAGGCAAAGCAATGCCTATAAAACTGTAATGGAAAAAGAAGACAGCATTTCTGCCAACCTTGTTTCTGCCAGCTTATTAAATGAACATACAGGATTGATAGAATTTTTTTCGGCCGACACCGCCACTTATGCTTTTGTGCTCAATAAAAATTTACCACTGCAGTTTATTAAATACAATGAAACACTTTCCATCGAAATAGATTCTGTCTTATCTTTTTTTAAAACCGCTTCAGCCATTACAAACAATCCTTCAGGCTATCAAAAAGCAGCATACCGGCTTTACAGTACATTGGGTTTTCAGCAATTTGACAAAGCATGGCAAAACCTCATCATCATCCCCGATGGCAAACTTTGCTTTCTTCCCTTTGATGCTTTAATAACCACCGCCGCAGCCAATGTAAACCTGCAGCAGGCTGCTTATTTTATCAATCAGTGCAACACGGTGTATGGTTATTCGGCACAAATATTATTAGAGCAGCAAACCAACAACTCAACTGCTTCAGGTAAC
>JANNAM010000120.1:0-4015 GCA_031384415.1 Bacteroidota bacterium | reverse complement strand
ACCATGATTTAAGTTACAAATTTTGTCTTGAACTATGGATATTCATAAGAACCCTTATCTGCATTTTACCATTTTAATTTTATGGTTGTTTGTTATTTCCTGCAACAACAGCAGTTCATCTAACGATAAACAATTAGTAAGTGACCCCGATGAAATGGACAAACGGGCTGGCGAAAACATTAAACTGGCACTGGAAGCTGCAATAAGAACTGATGGAAAAATTGATGATACAATCCAGCTTAAACTCAGCAACATTGTAAATAATTTTTACAGCAGTAATAATTATGCTCCGCTGTGGTGCAAAAAAGAAAAATGGCAACCGCTGGCAGATTCGTTATTCAGTTTAATAACCAATGCCCAACTGCAGGGTTTATTTCCAAAAGATTATCATTTTGCCAATCTTCAATCTTTAAAAAATAAATTAGATGCCGATTCTTTAAAAAGAATGGATGCAGTTTTATGGAGCCGGGCCGACCTTATGCTTACAGACGGCTTTATGCACATCATCAAAGATTTAAAACAGGGAAGGCTGCAGCCCGACAGTTTATCAATGAACAAAGATTCGGCAATGAATGAAAATTTCTTTGCCAACAACCTGAAAGAACTACAGGATAAAAAACAATTTACAGCACTGCTTAATGCTTTGCAACCGGCACACAAAGGATACTGGGAGCTGAAAAAAGGAATTAAACCATTCCTTGACAGCATGGACAAAAAAATCTACACCTACATTAATTACCCTTATAAAAAAAAAGATGCAAAAGATTCTTCCTTCTTTATTAAAACACTTCAAAAAAGGCTGCATGAAAGCGGCTGCATTGAATTTACCAACTCCTTGCCCGACTCGGCGCAATTAAACAATGCCATTCAAAAATATCAAAAGAAAAAAGGGCTAAAGGCTGATGGAAAAATTTCAACAGGCCTCATCCGCATCATGAACGTTAGCGATGCAGAACGTTTTAGACGCATTGCCATAACACTGGACCGTTACAAACTGATGCCTGAAAAAATGCCTGTTAAATATATCTTGGTTAATTTACCAGGTTATTATTTATGGGTAATAGACCACGACACTATTGCATTGGAATCCAGAATCATTGTTGGCAAACCCGAAACAAGAACCCCATTGCTGAACAGCGAAATTACTGATATGGTAACTTATCCAACATGGACGGTGCCAACCAGCATTATTGCAAAACAGTATTTACCCAAACTAAAAAACAACCCTAATTACTTATCTAAAATAGGATTGAAAATAGTGAATGCAAAAGGAGAAACAATTGACCCCGGCACGGTAAGCTGGAGCAAATATTCAAAAGGCATACCTTATAAAGTAATGCAAAACAGCGGCGATAATAATGCACTGGGTGTACTGAAATTTAATTTCAACAACCCTTATGCAGTTTATTTACACGATACCAACCAGCGATATCTTTTTAAAAATGCATCCCGTGCTTTAAGCCATGGATGCGTACGTGTGCAGGAATGGGAGAAGCTGGCTTTTTACATTGCAAGAAACGACAGCATGAACAGCCGGCAGCCCGATTCATTGCGTTACAATACCGATTCTATAAAAAACTGGATTGCACATAAAGAACGACACCGCATTGATGTAAAAAGTCATCTGCCACTTTTTATACGGTATTTTAGCTGCGAAGGAAAAGACGGGAAGATTAAATTTTATGACGATATTTATGGCGAGGATAAAGTACTGAGAGAAAAATATTTTGCTGATAAATAAGGTTGCCTTCCTAAACCAACTGCATGAAACTTTTAGCGATAACCTTGTCCATTTTTTTTATTACAGCATTTCCTGCACATTCTTTTTCGCAGGACAGTAACGGTAAAAAGAACTTAAAGGGAAAACTTGCAAAAGGCAATACAAGGGTTTTATACGGCCTTGCAAGTTTTTATGCCAATAAATTTAACGGAAAGAAAACAGCCAATGGCGAAATTTTCAGCCAGTCAAAAATGACGTGTGCCTGCAATGTATTGCCTTTAGGAACCTGGATAAAAGTCACCAATTTACGGAACGGTCGCAGCATAATAGTTAAAACAAACGACCGGCTGCATCCAAAAATGCGAAGAATTATTGACCTTACAAGGGCCGGAGCACAAAAGCTTGGCTATGTATCTTCCGGTCTTACCAGGGTAAAAGTAGAAGTATTAGGTAAAAAAAAGCCAATATAAAGGCAGCTTTGCAGCATTTACCTTTTATTTACTGTCGTTAGAAATGAAAGTTTCAAATAATTATGTGGGTAAATAATTTTACGTTTTGAAATGAAGCAATTACTTTTGTTCCGATTAAGAAAATTAATATTTATGAGAAAAATTACATTAACGTTATCATCGCTTTGCTTATTTGTTATAGCCTTCGGCCAGTCTTATAAAAAAGACCCGTCTCTGGCTGTACATTATGTTTTAAATGATTTTAAAACTGCTGCCGAGATTAGGGCAACAAGCCTTTCAAATGTTTTAAGGGCCGATCAATGGAATAAACCAAAGCGCATGTCAGCCGGCATAGCAGCAAGTTATATCCAGGGCCTGGGAGAATACCTTGATTTTGCCGCTACTTTAACGGGATCTTTTGTTGATTATCCTGTTCCGGGAAAGATTCCTGCAGCCTCTGATGAATTTTTGCTTGAAGCTGCTGCAACTGCCAATTTAAAATTATTGTCCGACAAATATTGTATAAGCCCTTACCTCACTTTTGGATTAGGCGCTTCTAAATTCAAAGGCTATTACGGCGCTTTCATTCCTGCCGGAGTTGGTTTGCAGATTAATATTTACAACGGTGCTTTTTTACTTTTAAATTCTCAATACCGTATCCCGGTTACAGAAAGTGTTGCCTACCATTTTTATCACAGTATCGGAATTGCCGGTAATATTTTCAAGGCAAAGAAATAATTATACCGTATAAGTAAACAACCTATACTTTACTGCCTCATCATTCCTGATAATAATCATTTGGAGTGATGAGGCAGTTTCATAATACTGATAATCTAAATACTCGGAAAAGAATCAATTTAATATATAAACCGTCATACTTCTTGCACCATGTGCCCCAATTACCAGCGACTGCTCAATATCAGCGGTTTTAGATGGGCCGGCAATAAAAACGCCAAAGCCTTCCTCAAACATATTGAGTTGCTGATATGCATGGTGCATGGTAGAAACGATTTTTTCTTTTTCTAAAACAACAACCAAATGCTGGCAAATAAATGGCAACAACCGGTTTATCATTTGCGATTCTTTTATCCATACCGCCCCATTCTCTGCAACAGCAATACTTGCTTTTATAAATGCTTTGTAAACCGGTTCTAAAGTTATTGCATCCTGTGCATTATTTAAATCATCATTAACGCCGTTGATTGCATTCAGCACAGTATGGCCGGTAGCAAGTTCTTCATTTATTAATAACTGAAGTTGGTTGATATCGGCCAGTTCCAAAACCTGTCCGCCAATACTTTGCAGCGTTGCTGTAAACTTTGGCAACAGGTCATCATAGTTGGTTACTTGTTGCAAATCCACCGTCGGTAAATCAACAAACGTTGGTTTATTAGTACCGATGGCATTTAATATCGTTTCTCTTGCACTCATGCTTTTTTATTTTGCTTATACCATTCACTAAAACTTTGCTTTGGTGCCTGCGGCATTTCCCGTTGCCTGTACCAGGGGTTTAATTTTTTACTCTTGAATAAAAAAGGAAACAAACGCATAAAGCCTCTTGCAGCTTTACCACTAAAGCGATACAAGGCCGGCCTGGCTAAAATAAAAGCCATTCCCTTCATGCCTAATTTTTTGCCGGAAGAAACATATCCTTCCGAAACAATTACCTGTCTCCATTTCCATAACTGTTCGTGAATATCAATTTTAACGGGGCAAACATTGCTGCAGGAACCACACAAGGTTGATGCAAAAGGGAGATCAGCATTGGCTTTCATATCCAGGTTTGGATTAAGGATGGAGCCAATTGGCCCCGACACAGCCGTATGATAACTATGGCCGCCGCTTC
>JANNAM010000062.1:0-3751 GCA_031384415.1 Bacteroidota bacterium | reverse complement strand
CAATCTCCAGTACATAATTTCCTTTGCTTACTGCTTTATCCAATGCAATGGTTTGTGCAGCGCTGCCACCTGTGTGTGCAATTTGCTTGGTCATTACTACCTGCCCAATATTATTTATCAATCTTACTGTATAATTTCCTTTTGCCATATCGCTGAACTGAACGGTAATGATATTGTCTTTAACCGGGTTAGGATAAACCGTGATAGCAGGGCTGCCTTTACCAATTTTTACTTTTACCACAGCGCTGTATTTTATTTCGCCAGCTAAACCAATACTTTTAATACGGTAAAAATTATCGCCGCTTACAGGGTTTACATCAACAAAGTTGTAAGTAACACTTGCACCATTGCTGCCGGTGGCTAATTGAGTGCCCACTTTGCCAAAGCTGCGGCCATCGGTGCTCTTTTCTATTTCGTAACGGGCAATGTTTATCTGATTGTCCACCTTCCATTCAACGGCGATATTTGCATTTTGCCCGCCGGGACCTGCGGCCTGGTATGCTTTAATGCTGCTGAAGCTAACGGGCACCGGTGCCGAAGTATAGAAAACAAACATAAACCTGTTGGCTGCTGATGAACCAGGGTTGGCATCTACGGTAAAGTTTATATCGGTAGTTGAGTTTAAATCAACATTGGCGCTGGTGCCAAGGTAATTGTCAACCAATTTACCGTAGAGGTTGGGATGATTAAGATTATCGGCCACAAACTGCAACTGGTAAGTGCGTTGCTGCATGTTTGTCATTTTGTAGAAAACAGTATCGGTGGTTATTACCACCTGCCTGCCTTCAATAACCAACCACTGGTTATCTCTGAGCATACCAAAGTTTTCGCCAAAGTTGTTTGCCTTTACTGCATCGTTGCCATCAACTGCGTTTGAGTAGATATTATCGAATACTACTGTATTGGCATCGGCAAGAGATGCGGTGTTGCCGGGGGTGGTGTATAATTTTGTGTTTAATTTTTCGGTTGGTGTTGCTGGATTGAAAGGAGTTGAACTGCCTGTTGTTTTGCAGCCTTCGGTTATTTGAATATTAACAGGGCTTCCGGTGCTGTTATACACAAAGAATGCCTGGCCCGATTGTATTTTAGTATTGGCACCCCCATAGCTTCCACCGCCCGGTGTTGGAACGAAACTATTTGTAGAAGAAAATGTTTGATAACCGCCTAAGCCAGTTAGCTTAGGATCCCAAACATAAAATTTATTATCAATTGTTGAGGGATTTGCAGTAAATAAAGTTGTAAAATCAATTGCAGATGCATAAGGGTTGCCAATGTCTTTAAACTGGCTTGCACCTACTGAAATTGGTGTTGATGGATAAGTACCCTGTTTTAAAGTGCCGGTAGTTTTTAAAGTTGTTTCGTAAGTAAAGGCATTTGTATTGGTACACCTTCTGTCGCCACGTATGTAAAGCATATAACCACCATCTGTTGCAATATTTGTTGTGGTGGTAGCTGTAAGAACCGGATCCCATGAATTGCCAACATTGTAAGTAAGCATAGAGTTACCCGGAGTAATAAAATCGTAACCTGTGTTGCCCGAATTACTTGTTATCCATGTACCAATATTATTGGTGCCAACAACAGTTGGTGCCTGGCCGTTTTGCCATGCAGCATTAATAGTTTGGCCGGGTGCTGGTATTGAAAGAAAACGCCAGGCTCTTTTGCCATTGTCGGGGATGAAGCGTTCTACGGTTACGTTGCCGCTGATATATCCGCCTGCTGCACTGCCTGCTGCAATACGGGCTGTTTTTGTAGCGGTACTTCTTATATGTAAAAAACTTCCGGTTGTTAATACGCCTGCTGTTGGTGTATAACTATTCAGTACAACCAATTTGTTTCCTAATGACAATGTACCAGTTGATGTTCTGTTAACTATAACATCATTTAGTGCATTTGTTGTACCATCGGTTGTCTGAGTAAAATTTAATGTACCCAATGCACCTGTACCACCAATAGTAAGGTTTGATGCTGAAGAACCTGTTAAGGTTCCTGAAGTATTTACTACTGTACCGTTTAATGTTAAAGTATTTGAACCTATGGAAAGATTGCCACTGGTAAATGTAAGAACTCCGTCAACAGTAAAGTTGGAACCTAATATTACACCAGCTGAATTACTAATTGTATAATTTGCAGCTCCTGAGGTAGTGGTAAAAGTTACTGTTTGAGCACTTGTACCGTTAAAAACAATTGTTCCTGTTGGGCCTCCCGTTACTGAAACTCCTATTTCACCTCCTGTTTGTGTGACATTACCTTTAATATTCAAAGTTCCACTTGATCCTCCGCTGGAAGCATAAAGTTTCCCTCCTGAAACAGTAACATTGCCATTTACAGTAGTCACTTGTGCTGATCCACCTGTTGTCGCTTGTATATCATATTCACCTCCTTGGATATCCAAATTTCCAGAGATTGTTAATGTTCTTGCTGTACCACCAGCACCATTATTAATTCCGGAAGTATTTATTACAGTAAGGTCTCCAGTTATAGTATTACTTGCACTATTAAGGAAGGAACCCCCAGTACCCGGGGTATTGTATATAACATTCCCATTGTTTGCAGCTGGAATTCTAAGTGGCCCTAATGCTATATATAAATTACTGCCGCTTGCTCCCTGACCAGGTGTAAATGTAACATTGGTAAATGAAATAACACCAGCACCTGTATAACCATTTTCTTTAAATATGCCTCCGGCTGAAATAGTCATTATACCTGAACCAGCACTAAACGATGCGCTATTTACCTGGTTCTCAAAAGTTCCATTTACAGTGATAGCAGAACTTGCAATACTTGCGAAGGTACCGGCCAATTGCAAAGTACCATCAATGGTTAAGTCAGTTCCGCTTCCATTATTAACAGTTAAAGTTTGCCCGGAATTCACAATAACAGTTCCTCCAGAATTAATTACAGCTTGATCTATTGTGACACTCGCAGTGACTGTTACTGTATGTCCATTTAAGATTGTAATTGTATTTGCATTAATATCAGGGGCAAGTGTTGCCAAATGCCAGTTAGTACTGCCATCAACTGAACTTTCCCATGTACTTGCAGTAGATAAATTCCCTGTTGTTCTGGACCTGAAAAAATCTGATGCATTTGAGGGCGTTATGATAGTCTGGTCATTTCCTGCAAAGGCAGTTCCGGTAACAGAGCCAGATGTGAAAGTTAAATCACCTGTTGTAATGGCTGAAACGTTAATGGTATTGCCGAGAGTACTGGTACCAACTCCAGCAATATTTGCAGTTATCCAAATATAACCAGTTGCACCATTAGCAATATTTTTAGTTAATGAACCCAACGAATGTGAACCACTTCCTAAAAAAGTTGTAATATCCGTTCCAAGCTGGATAGCTGTTCCGAAATTATTTGAGGTATTATACCACAACTGAAATTTAGTTACGTCTGCGGCCACATAAGTGCCACCTGTCGTAAAATTTACCTGGTTTAGAATTGCAACAGCATTCGCAGGTGCAACTGTAAAATTATATATGATATTGGTATTTGTACCTTGCCCAACATCACCAGTAGCCACAGCAGGATTACTTGATGCTAAAGTAACTGTAGGTGCAATAATTGTTTGGTCTCCTCCGGCAAATGCAGTTCCTGATTTGTTAGCTGAAGCAAAAGCCAAATCACCAATTGTAATTGCTTAAACATTAATTGTATTTCCTGGTGTACTTACACCTGATGCTGCAACATCAACAGTTATCCAAACATATCCTGTAGCACCATTTGCAATACCCTGTGTTAAACTTCC
>JANNAM010000038.1:0-21527 GCA_031384415.1 Bacteroidota bacterium | reverse complement strand
ATTTCCAGCAGTTCGCCTTTTTGGTTCAGTAGTTTAATACATTCGGGTTCGGATTGAACAATGGTGCGAAGGCGGTTTTCGTTTTCAATGAGTGCTTGTTCTGCTTTTTTTTGGTTGGTAATATCTCTTTGAGTGCCCCATATTCTTTTTAAATAACCATCTTCAATTATTCCCATGAGGTTATTCAAAAAGATTTTTTCATTGCCGTCTTTATCTTTTTCAATGGTTACCGAATCGGTTAAATTGTAATCATTGGCAATAAAGTTCCGCAACTGCAACTGGCTTTCGGGTGATGGTTCCGATAAAAAAATATCCAGGGACATGCCTATAAGTTCTTCGGCTTTTTCATAGCCATACATTCTTGCCATCGAGTCGTTGCATTCGGCTATGTAAGCATTGCTACGGGTTAAAGCAATTTTTTCTTCCGGCGAATTACTTATATCAACCGGGTTAATGTATTCTACACGCCATACGCCCTCGGTACTTTGCTGAATAAACATTTTGTACCGCTGCTCACTTTCCTTTAATGCCTTTTCGGTTTTTACCTGCTCTGTAATATTGCGCTGTGTGCCCCAGGCTCTTTTTATAAAATCGCCTTCCACAATGCCTATCATATTATTAACAAAAATTAGCTGGTTACCGTCTTTGTCTTTTTCATGGCTGATTTCTTCTGTTACCTTAAAACCATTGGCAAAAAATTTATAAATATATCCCATGTTAACAGGATTTTCTTTGGGCAGTAATTTGTTCAGCGGCAATCCAATAATATCAGCAGCTTTTTCATGGCCATACATTTTTGCAAACGCATCGTTGCATTCGGCAATACTTGCATTGTTATAGCAGTAAGCAACCATTTGTTCAACCGGTGTATGGATATGCAGTCCCTCCGGTAGTTCAACCCTCCATATACCCTCAGTACTTTGCTGAACAAACAATTTATAGCGTTGCTCAGTTTCCTCCCTTGCTGCTTCAATTTTTTTGCGTTCTGCAATATCAGTTAAAATATTGCTGCTTCTTAATTCACCATTTTGGGCTGTAAATATTACAGAGGATATCTCTACGGGAAAAAGGCCACCGTTTTTTTTGATACCTGTGGCTTCTGTGGTTACAAACCCGGTCTTTTCCCTTTTTATTAAAGCTGTAATAACCCTGGGGTCGTTGTGGTCAATAATATCCTGCCGTTTTACCTGTTTAAATTCATCGTGGCTATAACCAAACATTATTGTTGCTGCATCATTGGTCTCTAAAATTGTTCCGTCGGGGATGCAGTTGAAGTAAGCAATAAAAGCAGTTTCAATAAGCGGCTTGTATGTTTCTTTGTCCGAAACCTGCACAAGCTGTCCATCAGCTGTTTTGGTGTCACGTTCTTCGGAAAGAGGTGAATTTATATTTTTCATCTTAATAGGTAAAGTTGAAATAAAGATACATTTTAAATTGCTGAATGACAGCAGCGGAATGTTTTGCTTCGTTGAAAAATCCGTTAGGGTAATTGTTAATATGGAAACAGTTATTATAAACCAGCTTTCCGGGTAATGGAATTGTAATTTTTTTTTCAAAAGCATTGAAATGTAGTTTGTTCACAGTATTTTGCAAAGCTGATTTTAAACACAATTATTAATTGCTACTGTAAAAAATATTTTTTGACAGTTTTTTCTGCAGCAAAACGACTACTTTTTTACTGAAGCAGCATTATAAATTGCACTATGAAAAAATTCCTGTTGGTTGATGATCATGTTGTAGTAAGGTCGGGTATAAAAAACCTGCTGACCGATATATATAAGCCACTCGAAATTCACGAAGCCTTTAATGGCGACAGCGCTACCGAACAACTCAGGCAAAACAGTTACGATCTTATAATGCTCGACATCCAGATGCCGGATACTGACACACTTGGTTTGATGCAATATATACATGTGAAATACCCTGCTGCCAAAGTGCTGGTTTTTTCGATGAGCCCCGAAAATATTTATGCCAAACGTTTTATAAAAGCCGGCGCTTACGGTTTTGTATCGAAAGAAGCGCCGCTGGAAGAAATTACAAGGGCCATCAATCTGGTATTGAATGGCCGTAAATTTATCAGCGATACCCTGGCCGATAAACTGGCCGAAGAATCTTTTTCTGGAAAATCGGGCAATCCTTTTAACGGCCTTTCGCCAAGGGAATTTGAAATTGTTTCATTGCTGCTTACCGGCAAAACGGTTAGTGAAATATCTCATTCATTAAATATTCAAACATCTACTGTGGGCACACACAAAGCCCGTTTGTTTGAAAAACTGGGCGTAACAAATTTGCTGGAGCTGAAAGATCTGGCTACTTCCTACAATTTATAAATGGCAGCTTTGTTATTTTAATGAAGGCTGACAACCCGTTTAATTTTCCATTCATTATTAATTTGCTGCCAGATAATAATAAATTTACCAGCTCTTGAGGGAGTGCCTTCTTTTTCTGTATTGTTTCTAAACTTGTGAAGCCCCATTTCAACTGCCCCAAAATTTTTTATTGGATAAACTTCTATGCTTCCTTTAACAAGTTCCCTTGTTACTTTGCCACAAATGTTTTTTCTGGTTCCGTCAAGAAGTTGCTGTTTAGAAGTCATCAGGCCGCCTTTATCGTGGTAAAATTCTATGCTGTCAGAAAAATATTTTGCCTGCAAATCAAGATTACAGGTATTGTATGCTTCAAAAAAAATACTGTCTTGCTGCACAATGGTATTGTGTAATTCCTGTGAGTCGGGTTTATATTCATAAGCTGATACTTTTTTGTTACCTGCGCAGGAGGATATGATAACCATGAGCAGCAGCGAACAGAAGAATGCTGTGTTTCTTTTTTTCATATTTCTTATTGTGTTTAAAACTAAAAGTAAAAGTTACAAGCCACAATAATAATCATATCCTTTTTCAAACCAGTAATCGGGCGGCCGCTGGTTGCTGAAGAAGACAGTGCCAATGCGTTTTAAATGTTTTACGCCATATTTTACCGGAATGATAAGCCGCAACGGGGCGCCCTGGTTCATAGGCAATGGGGCGCCATTCATCTCGTAACAAAGCAGGGTTTGTGGATGCATCATGCTCTGGTTATCAATACCCACATAATATTTATTGTCGGGAGTGTGCAGGCCGGTATAACTCATTTGTGTTTGCGGTGTAAGGCCATAATGTTTTGCAAAGTCGCTGAACTTTACGCCGGCCCAGTGTGTTACCTGGCTCCAGCCTTCAATACATTTAAAGTCGAAAATAATATCGGTTTTTGGCAGGGCTTTTATTTCTTCCAAACCAATAAATAATGTGTCGCCGGCATTGCGAACGAGTTGCAGTTTCCATGCAGCCGGGTCAAAATCGTTGCCCAGGCCTGCATCGCCATTAACTCTTACCCTTGGCACGGCAGCCGATTTTGGGAATGTTTTTGCCAGGTGATTCTTACTGAAAAAATACCCAAATATATTTTCATTAACATTTAAACCGGCACGCAGTGGTTTTAATGCACCGTTTTCTTTTGGTTGCTGATTAAGCCACTTCCACCCAAAAATGCAGGCTGCAAAAAACAGCAATAAAAAAACCATTGACACTATTGTTTTACGCTGAACGGTTTTTTCTGTTACTATTTCTTCTTTAAAAACTGACATACACTTTAAATTATAGGTTGTTGAATTTCGGCAGGTTCTTCGCTGATTACATCTTTCGGTGGCGGCGAGGACTCCACTTCAAATCCGGCCACCATTCCTCTGAAATTATTCCACCCGGCAATAATAACCTGCACTATATGTACCAAGAAGAAAAGGCAGAATAAAAGGGTGATGATAAAATGCTCGGCCCTTGCCCATTCATAACCGCCCAGTGCTGCACAAAGCCAGTACAACTGCGCCGGTTTATAAATGGCCAGCCCGGTAAGCAGCATAAACAATCCCATGATGATTACGCCGGTGTATGCAATGCGTTGTGCGGCATTGTATTTTTTTTGTGGCGGCATGCCTTTGCGGATGTGCAGGTCGTGCAGTAAAACCTGCCATCCTTCTTTCAAAGATTTTTTATTGGGGAAGATGAGTTTATATTCTTTTGAAAAAATAAGATACAGAAAATACAAAACGCCATTGATGGCAAAAAACCACATGAATACAAAATGAAGACTCATTCCTTCGGCAAGGCGGAATGGAACACTGAATGCTTTATAAAATGTATCGGGAAAAAATTTGAGGATGGTTTTATTGCCCCAGCCAAGTTTGTATACATCATTGGCCCAGTAAATTAATAAGCCGCTCCAAATCATGATGGCAAGCACTGGAAAATTTATCCAGTGAAACCAGCGGATGGCCAGCGGATGTTTTTTTACTATTTTTTTCATGCCATCAAATTAATAAACAGGATGATTAAAGTAAATTGCTGTGTTAAGTTACATTTAAAAAGGGAAGAGATTTACTAAAGCACAAAACTAAAAACCATCAACAGCTAAATCTGTCAGCTAACTGACATCAGTTAAATGCTTGAGCAATTTGATGTCGGGAATATTGATGCAGTTTTTATCAATAAGCAGCAGCTTTTCATTTTCAAATTCATTCAGCATAGTTGTAACTGTTTGCCGGCTGGATCCAATAAGCCTTGCCATATCATCGTGAGTTAAAAAACGTTCAATGCTGCATGCGTTGCCAGTTGTTTGTTTTGAGTCTGCCGCCAGTTGCAGCAGTAAATTAATCAATCTTGTTTTTACATCTTTGTTTAAAAGATTAGCTAAGCGGCTTTCCACCTTGCGGAGTTTGTTGCCCAGCAAAGCGCTAAACGAAATAGCCATTTGTGGTTTTTTCTGCAGCAGTTTTAAAAAATCTTCAACAGTAAATGCACAAAGGCTTACATCAGATTTGTAAGCCTTTGCAAATTCGTCTCCCTGGTTATTTTTTTCTAAAGTCAGTTGCCCGAAAACTTCGCCTTTCTGAATAATTTCTCTTATCACTTCATTTCCTTCTTCATCAATGTAGCCGAGTTTTATAAAACCTTTTTTGGCAAAATATAGTTTGTTTTTATGCTGATAAGGGAAATAAATATACTCTCCTTTTCCTGCCTCCAGAAAATTATGCACCAGGCCAAGTTCTTCATACTCTTCATCGGTGATTTGTTCAAAAATATCGAAGCCACGGATGAGTAATAAGTTTGTATCACATGACGAAGTTTCCTTCACGTTTTATTTTTTTGTAAATGTAAGCGATGCTGAGTTGATACAATAACGCAGGCCGGTTGGTTTAGGTCCGTCTTCAAACACATGGCCCAGGTGTGCACCACAACGGTTACAGTTTACTTCTGTTCTGGCCATGCCATAGCTGTTATCTGTTTCTTCTTCCACATTTGCTTTTACCAATGGCTGGTAAAAACTTGGCCAGCCGGTGCCGCTTTCAAATTTGTGGGCAGAGCTGAAAAGTTCCTGGCCGCAGGAAACACATTTGTAAGTGCCTGCCACATGGTTGTCCCAGTATTTGCCGGTATATGGCCTTTCAGTTCCTTTTTGGCGGGTTACATTGAATTGCTCGGCAGTCAGTTGTTTTTTCCACTCAGCATCAGTTTTAGTTACTGTGTATTTTTTTGTTTGTGCTGTGCAGCTTATGGCTAAAAAAATGATGGCTGCCGAAAGAATATGTTTCATATAAAATTGTTTCACCTAATTACGCAAAATGAGATACAAGGGTTTTGGGTTAGTGAACCTTTAACATTTATTCCATGTCTGTCATGTTGAAGAACTGCCTGTTCTGTTTCTTTAAGGTAAATATCTCATTTAGATTCTTCGCTATCCCTCAGAATGACAAGACCCAGATGGGTTGAATGCAAAGCTGAGAATCTAACCTTAAACATTTAAACCTGTTTATAAATTTACACATTAACTTTGACTCTCAATTTTTGAGTATGGGAATTTTAAGACAGGTGGCCGAATATCTTTATCTGAAAAAGAAAGACCCTAATGCGCCGGATTCGAACTTTATCCGCAAGATGCACTGGATAAACAGGACATCTATTTTTTTGTTTTTGATAGCGCTGGTAATAATGGTTATTCGGTTGCTTACCCGGAAATAAACCGGTAAATGCTTTTAGCTGCATTGGCCGATGCATGGCCGCCCTGGCTAAGTAAGTTTTTTAATGCTGTGTAATCTTCTTTTAACTGTTGTTGCCTTTTTTGGCTGGTGAGCAATTCGTTTAATTCCTTTTTCAAATTAGCAGCTGTTAATTCATGCTGAATTAATTCTTTCACTACTTCTTTATCCATGATTAAATTAACCAGGCCAATGTATTTTATTTTAATCAGCCGCTTTGCAATTTGGTAAGAAATTGCATTGCCTTTGTAACAGATAACTTCGGGCACAGCAAACAAAGCAGTTTCCAAAGTAGCTGTGCCGCTGGTAACCAATGCAGCTTTAGCCTGCGACAGTAATTCATAGGTTTTATTAACCACAGAAGAAACATTTTTATAAGGTGCCAGTAATTCGCTGTAAAAACTTTCTTCAATTCCCGGTGCTTTGGCCACCACAAACTGGTAAGCAGGAAATGATTTGGAAACCTCCAGCATGATGGGGAGTTTTTTCAGAATCTCCTGTTTGCGGCTGCCGGGGAGTAAAGCAACAAGTTGGTGGTTTGAAGTTTGTGGTTGGTTGTTCGGAGAGGCGGGGACTGCATTTTCAACTACAAACCTCAAACTATCAACTTTAAACTGCTCTATTACTTCCACCAACGGATGCCCCACATACTCCACTTCCCAGTTCCATTTTTCTTTATAGAAAGTTTTTTCAAAAGGCAGGATACAAATCATTTTGTCAATGCATTGCTTCATCATCTTCACCCTGTTCTCTTTCCATGCCCACACTTGTGGTGAAATATAATAGATGACTTTAAACCCATTTAGTTTTGCCCATTTGGCAATGCGTAAATTAAAGCCGGGGTAATCAACCAGTATAAGTGTATCAGGATTGTATTGCAGTACATCTGCTTTACAGAATTTTAGATTCTTCATGATGGTGCCCAGGTTTTTGAGCACTTCGGTAAAGCCCATAAAGGCAAGTTCTTTGTAATGCTTTACCAATGTGGCACCGGCGGCCTGCATTTTATCGCCGCCCCAGCAGCGGATGTCGGCATCTGCATCCAGTTTGTGCAGGTCTTTAATAAGATTACTGCCATGTAAGTCGCCAGATGCTTCGCCGGAAATGATGTAGTATTTCATTGCAAAAAATGAAAGAGGGTTTATCCAAAAGTTTTAATACAAAGAATGACTAAGCCATAAATAAGTGTAGCTGTAAAAATACCTTTGGCTGTTTTATCTATTCTTGCGTTTACATAAAAAGTAAATAAAACAGCATTAGCCAGCAGGCAAAGGCTTAATGCAACAGTGAGCATTTTGTGGCTTGGTTCGTAATAAATAAACTGCAATGCTTCAAAATAATTAAGGCTTTGCAGTTTGTTAGCTTTAAAAGCGATAAATCCCAGAAAGGGTGCAATCATACCCAGTATAAAACCAAAAACAAAATTGTCTTTCTTTATAAACCTAAGCATTATTTAAAGAGTTGCTGTTTTTCTAATTGTTGTTTCAGTTTGTAGTTGGTAAGATCAAACTGTACAGGTACTACACTTACATAACCATTTTCCAAAGCCCACACATCGGTGTCGGTTCCTTTGTCAAAGTTTACAAACTCTCCGGTAAGCCAGTAGTATTTTTTGCCCTGGGGGTCTTTGCGTTCATCAAAATCTTCAACGTATTTGGCATAAGCCTGTTTACAAACCTTTATACCTTTTATTTCTTTTTTAGGAATAGATGGGATGTTCACATTCAGCAAAAGGTGTTTGTCTAATTTATTCTTCAGTATTGTTTTAATTATCTTGTTGGCATAAAAAATGGCCGGTTCAAAATCGGCTTCAAAACGGTAATCGAGTAAAGAAAATCCAATGCTGGGGATGCTTTCAATAGAAGCTTCCATGGCCGCACTCATGGTACCGCTGTAAATAACATTGATAGAGTGGTTGGCCCCGTGGTTGATTCCGCTAAGGCAAATGTCGGGTTTGCGATGCAGAATTTTATCTACGGCAAGTTTAACACAATCAACCGGTGTACCGCTGGTTTGCCATGCTTCCACTTCGCCAAACATTTCCACTTTGTTCATGCGTAGCGGTGTACCAATTGTAATAGCATGGCCCATGCCGCTTTGTGGTTTATCGGGCGCCACCACTACAACTTTACCCAGGGGTTTCGCCGCTTCCACCAAACTCCTGATGCCGGGTGCCGTAATACCATCATCGTTGGTGATAAGAATAATCGGTTTATCTTTTTTGCTAATAGCCATTCATTAAAAACTTTGTGCCTTTGCGTTCACTTTCCGCCTTGGCGTAAAAAAATTAAAATTGAGGAAACCACTGTCTTGCAACTGCTTCTCTGAAAGGCCATGGTATCATAGCCAGGATGATTAATAATGCAATGCCAAAATACAACAGGCTGCGTTTGTGTTTTGAAGCATCAGTACCGGCACGTTTTACCATACTGCGGCCTATATGTACCAGCAGCCATGCAATAATCATCATAAGCGCATGCTCCACTACAAAAAAACGCAGGGCTCCGTTTTTCATTACTTCTTTGGCATTTGTTTTCAAAAAATCAAACCAACTGTTATTGAAATACAAAACCAGCCCAATCAGCAACTGAATATCGCAGCTTATCATAAAAAACAGTCCGGCTTTATTGTCTCTGCCGCCATAGTTTTTTTTGCCCGATAACCCGGCGATGGCATAAACAACTGCAAGCAAACCAAAAAGCAACACTGCCCAGCGGAGTATATTATGTATTGGTAAAAAGTAATTCATAAAAATTATTTGAAGCAAAAATACGGCATGTGGGGGTAAAGAAGGTTTTGATTTTTTATTGCACACCGAACCGCAAAAAAATTTCTCAATATGTTAAGTGAATATCTGCCAGAGGTTTTCTGAGCAGGAAAAATAATTTTGCCGAACTAAAATAATTAGTATATTTGTGCTAACCAAATTAGTCTATTATGTCAGTAGCCGGTCAAAATCTCAAATATTTACGCAAACTCCGTGGGTGGACACAGGAGGAATTTGCCAACAAACTTGGTATCAAACGTTCTTTAATTGGCGCTTACGAAGAAGAACGTGCCGATCCCAGGATTGACATCCTGGAGATAGTGGGTGATATGTTTAAACTTTCGCTGGATGAATTGTTGTTAAAAGATTTAAACAACACCAGCGGTAATTATTTAGCCCGCCGCAGGCAAATGAAAATGGCAAGTGCCGAAAGAAACCTCATTCATTTTGTGCCTGTGAAAGCAGCGGCCGGTTATTTGGCTGGTTATGCCGACAGCGAATTTATCGATGAACTGAATACATTTACTTTACCCATGCTCAGTGGTGGCGATTACCGTGCCTTTGAAATAATTGGCGATAGTATGATGCCTACACCCAGTGGTAGTATAATTGTTGGCGAAAAAACATTATCGCTGGATGATATTAAAAACAATATGCCCTATATAGTAGTAAGTCGCAATGAAGGCATTGTTTATAAAAGACTGGTAAGAAATAATAAGAACAAAAACAAACTCACCCTGGTAAGCGACAATCCACATTACCAGCCATACCAGGTAAATGCAGATGACGTGGTAGAATTGTGGCAGGCACAAAGCATTATTAGTAAAGTAACAACACAGCAGCGCTGGGATGTGAATACACTTGCCAGCTTAGTTAATAATTTGCAGGATCAGGTGAGCAGTTTAAAAAAGAAGATGAATTAAAATGTGAATAAATGCTTTAAAAGCAAATAAACTTTGTACATAACTTAACAGGCAAAACCAGATACATCACTAAATAAAAACAAACAGTTATGATTAAATTACAGGTCATTGGCAATCTTGGTAAAGATTGCATCGTAAAGGAAATCAATGGCAAACACGTTATCAATTTCAGCGTAGCACATTCTGAACGTTTTAAAGATGCCCAGGGCAACCAAAAAGAAAGAACCACCTGGGTAGAATGTGCTTACTGGACAGATAAAACAGCCGTTGCACAATATCTGATGAAAGGGAAAACGGTGTATGCCGAAGGAACCCCAGAAGCAGATGCGTACACAAACAAAGAAGGCCAGGCCGCTGCTACATTGCGAATGAGGGTACAAAGCCTTCAACTGCTTGGTGGCACAGGTGGCGGAGATAGCCAGGGTGCAAATCAGGGCAATGTTACCAATACAGGGTTTAGCACTCCGCCTGTTGTTACCACACAACCTGAAGCAGTTGGTGCAGGCACGGATGATTTGCCGTTTTAATTAGTTGAGCATATTTGATTTCATAACGACGCAAAATTTTGCGTCGTTTCTTTTTTTACCTTGTGCAAAATATTTGTAATGAAAAAACGATTGCTGTTTTCTCTTTTTCTCATTTCTTCTTTCAACCTCTTAGCCCAAAAAAATTATACTCAATATGTGGACCCGATGATTGGAACCGGCGGGCATGGCCATACTTATCCCGGTGCAGTGGTGCCGCATGGCATGGTACAACTAAGCCCCGACACAAGATTAGAAGGCTGGGATGGCTGCAGCGGTTATCATTATTCTGATGATTACATTTACGGGTTTACCCACACACATTTAAGCGGCACCGGCTGCAGCGATTATGGCGATATTCTGTTGATGCCCATGCAGGGTAATCCTTCGCCGGATAATAAAATTTACGGCTCAAAATTTTCTCATGCCAATGAAAAAGCATCACCAGGATTTTATTCTGTAAAACTGGATGATGATAAGATACTGGCGGAACTTACTGCCACTACAAGGGTTGGTTTTCACCGATACAGTTTTCCTGAAGCAAAAAAAGCAACCATTATCCTTGATTTAAAACACAGGGATGCAGTAATTGAATCGTCAGTAAAGATTATTAATAAAACAACAGTTGTTGGTTTACGCAGAAGTAAAGCATGGGCCAATGATCAGTTTGTTTATTTTGCAATGCAGTTTTCGAAACCATTTTCACGGTCGGGTATTTATCTGAATGATGTGGAAGGGGAGGGACAGGATGAATTGCATGTTGAAAAGAAACCTATCAAAGCTTATTTCCGATTTGATAATGAAGCAAACGAAAAAATAATGGTGAAGGTCGCTATTTCTGCAGTGAGCACTGATGGTGCATTGAAAAACCTGCAAGCAGAATTAACCGGATGGGATTTTGATAAAGTGAAAACGGATGCTGAAAAAACATGGGGCCAGGAATTGAATAAAATTGAAATAAAGAGCGATAATAAATCTCAGTTAAGAACCTTTTACACGGCTTTATACCACACAATGGTTGTACCTAACATTAATATGGATGTGGACGGGCAATACCGTGGAAGAGACAATCAAATTCACCTGGCAAAAAATTTTACAAACTACTCTGTTTTTTCTTTGTGGGATACCTACAGGGCAGCTCATCCACTTTACACAATCATTGATCAGAAGCGAACGCTGGATTACATCAAATCTTTTTTAGCTCAGTACAAGGAAGGTGGACGCCTGCCCGTGTGGGAACTGAGTGGTTGCGAAACCGATTGTATGATTGGGTATCACAGTGTGCCGGTAATTGTGGATGCTTATATGAAAGGCATAAAACAGTTTGACACAAAACTTGCTTTAGATGCAATGAAAAAAAGTGCTACATGGGATCATTATGGTTTGTCAGCATTGATGGATCATGGTTTTTTGGAAATGGATGACGAACACGAAAGCGTTAGTAAAACACTTGAGTATGCTTATGATGACTGGTGCATTGCACAGTTTGCAAAAAAACTGGGTGAGCAATCTGATTATAAAACCTACATACACAGGGCGCAGGCTTATAAAAATTTATTAGATGTGCAAAGTGGTTTTATGAGACCCCGAAAAAATGGCAACTGGGTTTCGCCATTTGATCCAAGGGAAGTGAATAATAATTTTACTGAAGCCAATAGCTGGCAATATTCTTTTTATGCACCTCAGGATATTAGTGGTTATATGGAATTGCTTGGAGGAAAAGAAAGATTGGAAACAAAATTAGACAGCCTATTCAACGAAACTTCTGAAACTACGGGAAGAGACCAATCGGATATTACTGGCTTAATTGGACAATATGCACATGGCAACGAACCAAGCCATCACATAACTTATCTATACAACTTTGCAGGCAAAGCATATAAAACCCAGGAAAAAGTTCACCAGGTAATGAATGAAATGTATCATGATGCACCAGATGGGTTGGCTGGCAATGAAGACTGCGGGCAAATGAGTGCATGGTATGTTCTAAGTGCGTTGGGTTTTTATCCTGTAACACCGGGCACAACAGATTTTATTATTGGCACTCCACTATTCAAAGAAGCAATCATTCATTTGGAAAATGGGAAATCATTTTCTATAAATGCAAATAATGTAAGCAATAACAATTTTTATGTTCAGTCGGCAGCAATGAATGGAAAGCCTTATTCAAAATCTTACTTTTCGTATTTTGATATTGTGAAAGGTGGAGGCATGCAATTTAATATGGGTGCAAAACCTTCTGCATTTGGTTCGACAGCTTTTCCTGTAACTTCTATTGACGAAGAAAAAATTGTGTTAAGCCCTGTGATTGATGGTGGCAAAATGTCTTTTAAAAAAAGCGCCACTTTTCACATAAGCTCTGCACAAAAAGTGGTTGCATTTTATTATACAATTGATGGTTCAATACCCACAGTAAAATCTAAAAAGTATACAGCGCCATTTACCATTGATAATTCGCATACCATTAAAGCAATTGCTGTAAATGCAAAGGGCGAAATGAGTTATGTAACCACAGCTTCTTTTATGAAAGCGCCCAATAACTGGACAATGCAATTAGTGAATCCGTTTGAACAGCAATATTCTGCCGGGGCTGATGATGCATTGATTGACGGTTACAGGGGCGCTGTTAACTGGCGCAAAGGAAGCTGGCAGGGTTACAGGGAAAATGTGGAAGCCATTATTGATTTAAATGCCATCGAAACAGTTTCAAAAGTATCAACAGAATTTTTGCAGGATACAAGGGCTTGGATTGTGCTACCAAAGAAAGTTACTATTGAAGTTTCGACTGATGGTAAAAATTATACAGAAGTTTATAGCGGCGAAAACTTTTTACCCATTGATGATTTAAATGTGCAGATAAAAAATATTGAAGCAAATTTTACTCCGGTGTTAGCAAGGTTTATAAAACTAAAAGCAGTTCAGTTTGGAAAATTGCCTGCATGGCATGAAGGAGCAGGTGGTGATACACATATTTTTATTGATGAAATAACAGTGCAGTAGAAAAGTGCAAAACGCAGTAAAAGCTGAAAAATGATATTGCAGATGCAGTGAGTGACACAAGGATGTTGAACACAGCACAAATGCCGGCATCATAAAAAAAATTACATAATATCCATAGCCTTGGCAAAGAAAGTAACATTGAAAGGCAATACCAAAGAGCAATAGCCACCGCCAATTGCGTAAACAAAAAAGAAAGCAGCCACAGAGGCTAAAAATAAAACCCAGTAAAGTGTGGTAGATTTTTTTGTTGTTTCCATCCTGATTATTTTTTGCAAATATAGGGCAGAACTTAACAGTAGCTGCAAATTTTTGAATAATATTGCAGACTAATTTATACTAATGAAAAAAATAGTAACTGCCTTTATTCTTATTTCCTTTTTTGCTGCATGTAATAATGGTTCGGGCGACAATGAAAAGCCAAAAAACGATTCACTTACTGTTTTGAAACCAGAAATTGCTGAGCCATCAGGGCCCCCTGCGACTGTAAAAGGTGGTTTTGCAGGTGAAGTACCCTGTAAGGATTGTGAAAAGACAGAACGGTTTATTAACTTAACTGAAACCACTTACGACATATCAGAACATTATGCAGGCCGAAAAATAAAATCGGCTCCCATAGGTTCTTACAAAGGAAAATGCACTCAGTTAAACGGGTTTATTACTTTAAATGATAACGATGATAAACCATTTCAATGGTATAAAATAATTTCGAAAGACAGCATTGAAATGGTGAATGTAAAAAGAACTGCCGCCAAATTAGATAAAAGATATTTCCTGGTAAGAAAGGATGGGCAAAAGCTGGTAAAATAAACCAATGTATCATTGTAGTTCATTAGACAGTTAGTGTATGTGTTAAATTTTAATTGAAAGGTGTTATATTGCTGATGATTAATTGACTGATATAGATGATTTTGCATTTTTATTTACGTTTTTCTTCAAAGTTTGGACAAACTTTTTTTGTAAACGGCAATATCGCTTCTTTAGGTAACGATGATTTAGTCGAAGCTTTCCCTATACATTACTTAAACGATCAGTATTGGTACGGTTCTGTAACCATTAATTCTCCGCAAGTTTTAAAAGAGTTACGATATAAATATTTACTAAGGGAAGACAGTAAAGAAGAAATCAAGGAGTGTTGCGATGACAGGATGATAATGCTTGGTGTAAACAGCCCTGAAGAACTGGTACTGGTTGACACATGGAATAATACTTCGGATATTGAAAACGTTTTTTACACCCAGCCATTTCAGCAGGTGTTGCTTCCGGCAGATAACTTAAAACAGAAAATTAAAAAAGTTAATTCCTATACACATGAGTTCAGGGTAAAAGCACCCTTGCTAAATCCCGGGGAAGTTATTTGTATTGCCGGCTCAGCAGAAATCTTTAATAATTGGGATACAGAAAACCCTGCACTGCTTTCAAAGAATGGCAAATGGTGGTCAGTAAATCTTAACCTGTCGAAAGAAATTTTTCCGCTTGCATATAAGTACGGCATTTATGATTTAAAGAATAAAAAATTTATCCAGTACGAGGAAGGTGATAACCGTATGTTGTCGGGTGATGCAGCTAAAAAGAAAGTTACTGTTCTTCATGATGGGTTTGCTCATTTTAAAAAAGAGCTCTGGAAAGGAGCAGGTGTTGCTATTCCTGTTTTTAGTTTGCGAAGCAATAATGGTTTTGGTACCGGCGAATTTGCCGATATTAAGCTATTAGCCGACTGGGCTAAAAGCAGTGGGCTTAAACTTATTCAGTTATTGCCGTTAAATGATACTACTGCCACTCATTCTAATAAGGACTCTTATCCTTATGCTGCAATTTCTGCATTTGCCCTGCATCCTTTGTTTATTAGTCTTGATAAAGTGGCAGGCGAAGCCAACACTGCATTAATTAAACCGCTTAAGAAAAAACAAAAACAGTTAAATGAATTGCCGGGGATGGATTATGAGCAGGTGATGAAATTTAAGCTGATGGTTTTGAAAGAATTGTTTACAGCACAAAAAGAAACACTAAATACCGACAAAAATTATTTTCAATTTTTTGAACTGAACCGACACTGGCTGGTACCTTATGCTGCTTTTTGTTATTTAAGAGATAAGTACGAAACAGCAGATTTTACAAAATGGAGAAGCAACAGCACTTACGATGAGAATAATATTCAGCGCTTGGTCAGCCCCACTCAAAAACATTATGATGAAATAGCACTGCACTATTTTACACAATATCATCTTCATTTGCAGTTAAAAGATGCTACAGCTTATGCTCACAAAAACGGTATCATAGTAAAAGGCGATATACCAATTGGAATTTACCGCTATAGTGTTGATGCCTGGATGGAGCCTTCATTATTTTTTATGGATGAGCAGGCTGGTGCACCACCCGATGATTTTGCCATTAAAGGACAGAACTGGGGATTTCCTACATACAACTGGAAAAAAATGCAGGATGATAATTTTGCATGGTGGCGGCAGCGGTTTGAGCAAATGAGTAATTACTTTGATGCTTTCCGCATTGACCATATCCTCGGATTTTTCCGTATCTGGAGTATTCCCCTTCATGCTGTTGAAGGAATAATGGGGCGTTTTGTTCCTGCCATTCCTGTGCACATTAACGAACTTTTCGAAAAACGGATTTCTTTTGAACTGCACAGATACTGCAAGCCATTTATAAACGATGCAGTGTTACTGGAACTTTTTAGAGACAATGCTGAAACAGTAAAGAATAAATTTCTTGATGGGGATGTTTTAAAACCTGAGTTTGACACTCAGCAAAAAATAGAACAGTACTTTAGGGAAAATAAAGAAATTGCATTTGAAGTTAAACAGGGATTGTTTGATCTGGTAAGTAATGTTATTTTATTTGAAGATGAAAAAAATGACGGGCAGCATTTTCATTTCCGGATTGCAATGGATCAAACCTCTTCTTTCCGCTACCTTGATAATTTTTCTCAAAATCAGTTAAAGGATTTATACGTCAATTATTTTTTCCACAAGCAGGATGATTTTTGGAAAACAGAAGCAATGCACAAACTGCCCGGTTTAAAACGAAGCACCAATATGCTGATTTGTGGCGAAGATTTGGGCATGGTGCCGCATTGTGTACCTGAAGTGATGGAGCAACTGGGAATTTTAAGTTTGGAAATTCAAAGGATGCCAAAAAAAGAAAGTACCAATTTTTTTCATCCAAAGGATGCACCTTACATGAGTGTGGTAACCCCCGGTACGCATGACATGAGTACCATCCGTGGATGGTGGGAAGAAAACAAAGATAAAACTCAGCGCTTTTACAACTATATCCTTGGTCATTACGGAGCTGCTCCTTTTTATTGCGAAGCGTGGGTTAATAAGGAAATCATTATTCAGCATTTATATTCTCCGGCAATGTGGAGCATTTTTCAATTACAGGATTTACTTGGAATGAATGAAAAGCTGCGTAGAAAAAATCCTGCTGAAGAGCGGATAAATATTCCTGCCGATCCAAATCATTACTGGAATTATCGAATGCATATTAACCTTGAAGATTTAATAAAAGAAAAAGAATTTAATGCAGAGTTGAAATCATCAGTAGCAGCATCGGGGCGATAAAGCTAAAATTGCATATTGAAAATTGGGTATCGAATATTTATCTTTAAGCCTTGAAAGTTAACTGCCGTTCATACAATCTTCCTTTTACACATCCTTTCACTATTTCCAAAGGAACCAAAACGCACCAGCCAACTTTTGTAGTGGAACTGGAGTTTATGGGAATAAGAGGCTATGGCGAAGCGCCAGCCATCAGTTATTACAATATTCCGGTAGAAAAAATGATGGAAGACCTTGAGAGAAAAAGAATCTTTGTTGAAAAATTTTCTTTCACCGATCCTGAACGTTACTGGCATTACCTGCACCACCTTTTTCCCAATAACAGTTTTTTAGTTTGTGCATTAGACATGGCCGGCTGGGATTTGTATGGAAAAATAAAACGGAAACAGTTGCATGAATTATGGAAACTTGATACGGCCAATGCACCCATCACAGATTATACAATTGCAATAGACACAACAGAAAAAATGGTTGCCAAAATGAAGGAAAAACCCTGGCCCATTTATAAAATAAAAGTTGGAATGGATGGCGATGTGGAAACTGTAACCGAACTGCGAAAACACACTGATGCAATATTAAGAGTTGATGCCAATGCAGGTTGGACTTTGGAACAGGCATCGCAAAAAATTCCTTTGCTAAAAGAACTGGGGGTAGAATTAGTGGAGCAGCCTTTGGCTAAAGATGACTGGGAGGGAATGAAAACATTGTACTCAAAATCTTCATTGCCTTTAATTGCAGATGAAGCCTGTGTTCTTGAAAGCGATGTAGAAAAATGCAGGCATCATTTTCATGGTATTAATATCAAGCTTACCAAATGCAGCGGCATTACCCCCGCAAGAAGAATGATAACAAAAGCAAGGGAACTTGGTTTGAAAGTGATGGTTGGTTGCATGAATGAAAGCAGTATTGGCACTGCTGCCATTGCACAGTTGGCGCCTTTGCTGGATTATGTAGATATGGACGGGCCATTATTACTTGCAGAAGATATTGCTGAAGGGGTGAAGTTTGATAATGGCAGAATTATTTATAACAAAGGAATTTCAGGACTTGGGCTTTCATCTGTAAATTTTAATCTTTAAAATGACGGCTGATATAATTTTTTTAGGTATTCTGGCAATAGCAGCAATGGTATTGTTTACATATTTTAAAAACAGGCAGGCGGAGCGAAAAGAAGAAAGAAGAGAACGCCTTTTGGAAAAGCAGGAGGAACTTTTGGAATTGCTAAAGAAAAAAGACGAAGACATCCCTGAATGATTCAGAAGAATTAAGTAACAAAAAAGATTACGTCCCCATCAGCTTATTTTTCTGAGCAATATATTCTTCTTGTGTAATTGCGCCCTTTTGCATCAGTTCAAATAATTTATTCAATTCATCGGCAACAGGAATTTGAGAAGCGGCAACAGCTCCCGTAGTTTTTGCTATGGCTTGTGCAAGTTGGGTGGCCTGGTTGGCTATTTGCGATTTTTTATATTCTTCCTGGGCGTGGGTAATGGTATCTTTTAATAATTTGGGATGGTGTATGAGTGAGTATTTTGTTTCGCCCATTTCGGCAGCAGTCTGTATATCCACATTGCCATACCCAAGTATTCTTCCGAGCAGGGGCTGGTCGTATTCTACATTATTGATTTTATCTAAAGGGCTTTCTTTGCTGTAACGTGAAAAAAAACCTTCCTCATCAATCACCCTCATATTGGTAACAGCCCAAAGGTTATACTTCCATTTTATGTATTCAACCATTGGGTAAATGGCTGCAAGCAGAATAATTATAAATTTTGCACCTGTGCCCGGCCAGTTAATTAGAAACAAAAGAATAATCAGCAGCAGCCATGCAAAAAATGGCAGCACAAGTATAATCCAGTGTTGCCTTATTAATACTAAAAGTTTTTCGTCTTTTTTAAGTGTTGTTCTCATTGCATGAAGATAAAAAATTTTGAAATGATAAGCAGCTTTTTACAAGATTCTTAAAAAGCTGCTTATCATTTCAAGTCAGTTTTACCAAATACTTACTCTTAAGCTATCTGCTCTGTACATTTTATCTCCGGGTTTTATTCCAAATGCTTCATAAAAATCGGGAATGTTTACCACCGGGCCGTTCACTCTTTCTTTTGCCGGAGCATGCACATCTGTCATTACCTGGTTGGCCAGTCTTTCTTTTCTTTCCTGGTACATCCAGCCAAGTGCATACCCAAGAAAATATCTTTGCAACTGCGTAAGTCCGCCAATTTTTTCATTCTTTTTATATGCAGCTGTTTTTTTGAATGCATCAAGTCCCAGCAACAAACCACCCAGGTCGGCAATGTTTTCTCCCTGTGTAGCATTGCCATTAATATGCAATGTATCTACCGGGTTAAATTCGTTGAACTGGGTAATAATAAATTTAGCTCTTTTGGTAAATTCCTGTTCATCAGATTTGCTCCACCAGTTTGTTAAATTACCGGCAGCATCATATTGTCTTCCCTGGTCGTCGAAGCCATGTGTAATTTCGTGACCAATAGTACTTGCTGCTGCATAACCATACACCAATGCGTCATCCAGTTCTTCATCTTTGTAACCGGGCACTGCAAAAATGCCTGCAGGTAACACAATTTCGTTGTTGCTTGGATTGTAATATGCATTGTATGTTTGCGGCGTCATTTCCCATTCTGTGCGGTCAACAGGTTTTCCTAATTTATTAATGTAATAATTGCTCCACCAGATATTTGCTCTTTGTACATTTAATACAAACGGCCCTTTATCAATTTTTAAAGAACTGAAATCTTTCCATTTATCGGGATAGCCAACTTTTTTAGAAATTTTTGCAAGTTTGGCAAATGCTTTTTGTTTGGTGCTGTCTGTCATCCAGCTTAGTTTGGTTATTCTTTCTTTTAAAGCATCACGGACGGCTTCTACCATGTCTGTGTATCTTTTTTTCGCAGTTTCATTAAAATATTCTTTTACAAATAATTGACCAAGTGCTTCACCCATAGCGCCTTCTTCAGCATCCAGCACTCTTTTCCATCTTGGCCTGGGTTCTTTAGCTCCGCTAAGGCTTTGGCGATAGGCAAAGAAGTTATCAAAACTTGTTTTGTCAAGATAACCGGAATTGCTTTGAACAAGATGAAATTTCAGATAGTTTTTCCAGTCTGCAATGGAAGTGTTTTTTATTTCATTGCTGAGTGCAGTATAAAATTCGGGCTGGCCAACAATAACTGAATCAATTTTTGTGATGCCGGTGTTTTTAAAAAAATCGGCCCAGTTAATATTAGCTGCAGTTTTGGTCAGCGTTGCAATGTCCATCTTATTGTAATTCAAATAGGGGTCACGCAGGTCTTCCAGTTTGCGGCTTGCATTTGCCAGTTTTGTTTCCAAAGAATAAACAGCAGTTGCATTTAATTGAGCAGTTGCCGAATCATTGCCAAATTGCTTAAATGTTTTAACCAGGTAATCCTGAAAAGCTTTTCTTACTTTAACTGTGCGGTCATCTGTTTTAAAATAATAATCCCTGTTGGGCATTCCCAATCCACCCTGGTCAAGTTTATAAGCCATTGATTCGCTGTTTTTATCATCCTGACCCACATAATCATTGAAAAGGCAATTCACACCTTTTTGTTTTAAATCGGCAGCCACAGTAAGTAAACCTGCAGCATCCTGAATGGCATCTATTTTTGCAATATCATCTTTTAAAGCACTCAATCCGGCTTTGTCTAATGCAACAGTATCCATTGCGCTTTGCCAGAAGTCACCAATTTTTTGACTTACAGTTCCATCGGCAGCTTTTTCAGCAACTGCGTTTTCATTAATTTTTTTAAGGCGGTTATAAATTTCATCCTGAACAAGGTTGCCAATGCCCCAGCCACTTTCCGATTCGGGCATAGGCGTTTTCTTTATCCATCCACCATTGGCATACATAAAGAAATCATCAGCAGGGCTTACTGTGGTATCCAAATTGGAAGCAAGTAAATCGGTTTTTGGTTTTGTGTCGTTGTTGCTGCAGGAAAACAGAAAAGTGCAAGCAATAAAAAAGCCTGATATTTTTTTCATGAAATAAAATTTTATGGATAAAAGTAAGGAAAGGTTTTAGGTAATGAACTATTTTTTGACAAGTGGCATTGTAAAATTAAATTTGTAAAACATGACTTCCGAACGAAACGAAAGACTTACCGCTGTTTTAAACAAACGCCAGCCCGACATTACTGTTGTATTGGAAAATGTTTTTGACCCACACAATATCAGCGCTGTAATGCGTACTGCTGATGCTGTGGGAATGCAGGATATTTTTATTTTAAATACAAAGATTCCGCCCCATAAAAAATGGGGTGCCAAAAGCTCCTCCAGCGCTGCCAAATGGTTAACCATTCGCCAGTTTACCAATGCGGCGGAATGTTTTGGGGAATTAAGAAGGCATTACAAAAAAATTTATACTACTCATTTAAGTACCGATGCCGTTGGCCTGCATGAACTGAATTTGACCGAACCCGTAGCATTGGTATTTGGGAACGAACACAGTGGCGTCAGCGATGAAATAATTGCCATGGCAGATGGTAATTTTATTATTCCGCAGATGGGCATTATAAAGTCGCTTAATATTTCAGTTGCCTGTGCTGTTACTTTGTATGAAGCATTCAGGCAAAAGAATAATGCCGGGCATTACAACAATCCAAAATTTGAGGGCGAAAGGCTTAATAGCTTAAG
>JANNAM010000100.1:0-15672 GCA_031384415.1 Bacteroidota bacterium | reverse complement strand
TTTTTTGAATCAGAACTGGAAGTATGCCAGATAACAATTATTCCAAAAGCATCAAGTATAACAGTTAATTTTTTATGCCAACTAAGAATCATGCTTTTTGAAGGTTTCCATTTCTTTTTTGAGTGCTCTTGAAATTCTTGGGTATATCTTTCATTCATATTATATTCAAAAAGTTCGTTAATAACAAAAACTGATGCTCTGCTATTAAAAATCCTAACTCTAAATCTATTTTCCTTAACGTCAATTGATATTACGGATTTGGCATCATACTTTAACTGAATTATTCCAGGTTTTGCATAAAATTGATAGGCTATCTCACAAGTAATATTACCTGAGGTTCTATCCTCATCAATTTTTGAATACTTATAATTAGTATTCTTTATTAAGGCCGATTTAGCAGCATTAAAAACAACATCTTTACTATTAACAGAGTCAATATAAAAAACCTTTTCATAAACTATTTGACCATCTTTAAATGGAACTTGATTAAAAATGCTATCAGGCAAATCATTTTGAGAAAATGCAAATAATGGTGCTAATGCAAGTAAAATCAAGTTTAATCGTAAAATCATATCTTAAAATTATAGTAATGATATAGTTTAACTTATATACAGACTAAATGATTTTTTTCTTAATTCTTACATCAAGAACTATGTCTAATGTGTAAATTTATAATTAAACATAAAAACAACTACAAAGGTTGCTGCCAAAAGAAATGTAACTAACTGAGAATAAAATAGTATTTTATTTAAGCTTTCCAAACAAGTACACTTGCATTCTACTTTCCTAAATTCTTCGTCATTTTCTATTTTCATTTTTTCATCAATCCTCAATATCATTCGTGATATTTTATATTTCAACCTATAGTTTCTGGATTCGCAAACTGATAATACTATACCAATTATAAGAGAAATTAAAAAAATTAAACCGGATGATTTTATTAACCCTAAATTAAAAGTATTAGAGATGTCTTTATCCAAAATTAATTTAGCAATAAATCCTATGAATGCAGTTGATAGTATTATAAAAAGGTTTCTTATGTAAGCTAATTGGGTAACGTGAAAACGTTGCCATGACTCAATTGAGTAATTTTGTTTTAATTCCTCATTACTTCTCATTTGGCTGTAATTTTAAACTAAGTAAAACTAATATAATCTATCCTAAAAGATAGAGACATTTTTAGATTACTACTACCTCTCTTGTCATAACGGGGTTTTTGCCTTTTGTCCCGCCGGGGTTTTCGCCATAAAAATCTATAAAGTATAAAACTGCTTTGTAGCGAAACCCCGGCGTTGAATACTGTCCAAAATAAAAGAAACCCACTCCCTGCTCTGAAAGTAACCTATGAATTTAAAAAAATAATATTCAAAACTCTTTTATGCGTCGGGGTTTCGCAGTAACTTCTTTTTAATTCATAGTTTATTCAGCGAAAACCCCGCCGGGACACACAGAGTGTTCCCTAACTTTCCCATTCTCTCATATATTTCGCCATCGTAGGTATTCACTCTTCCGAATTTAAAACATCGCCCTATTCAGAAAGCCCCCGGTCTCGTCTCTGACCAACGGGCAGCATGCTCTCAACTTTTCGTAAATAACACAATGTCTAAATTTATTAATGCTGCACCCTTCAATTGCCGTTGGTCAGAGACCAGTAGGCGGCGACAAACTCTTTTATGCGTCGGGGTTTAGCAGCAACCGATTTTTGATTCGTAGTTTATTCAGCGAAAACCCCGCCGGGACACTGCTCCACAGGCAAGTCTTCATATTGTCTGATATAATCCTTAATATTACCCCCTAAAATAAAAAAATGAAAAAGACACTTTCCGGTTTTATTGTTTTAATACTGCTGGTAACAATTGGTTGCAATTCAAACCAAACAAACAATAGCAGCAGTGCCGACCAGTCATTTGCAGCATTTGAAAATACTTTTTTAGACGCCTACTGGAAACAATATCCGGCTGGTTCCATTGGTGTGGGCTATGGTAAATATTACGACAGGTTGGTTATTCCTGACAGTGCTGCTTTTGCCGGCAATATCAGCTTCTCCGGCAACTGGATAGATTCATTAAAAAAAACAGATTATAAACAGCTTAATGAAAACAACAAGATAAGCTACAATATTATCATGAACCAGTTACAATCTGACACCTGGTATGCATCCGTTTTCAAAATGCAGGAATGGGATGCCAGCATGTACAACATAAGTTCATCGGCCGACTTTATCATTAACCAGCCTTATGCCCCTTTAGATGAACGGCTGAAAATACTTACCCGTTTTTTACAGCATACAGATGACTATTACAAAGCGGCGCTGCACAATCTTCATAAACCAACCAAAGAACATATTGAACTGGCGATTGTACAGAATAAAGGAGGACTGGAAGTTTTTGGTGCAGCCCTTGCCGACTCTGTGCAATCATCACATTTAACCGCTGATGAAAAATCGGCGCTGCAGCAAAACATGAGCAGGACCACGCTTGCCATGAATGGTTACATCGATGCTTTAAAAGCCATCGTTGCCAATAAGAACTATGTGTACCGGGATTTCAGAATTGGCAAAGCACTGTTTACGGAAAAATTTAAATACGATATTGCTACCGACCTTACGCCGGAGCAGGTGTATGAAAAGGCGGTTGCCGATAAGAAATTCTATCATCAAAAAATGTTTGCAGTGGCAGATAGTGTATGGTCTAAATATTACCCGGCCCAGCCCAAACCAACTGACAGCCTGCAATTGGTTCAACTGGTACTCAATAAGATCCAGCTCAATCATGTTTCGCCTGCTAATTTTTTCAATGCTGTCAGCAGCCAGGTGTACGAACTAAAAAAATTCATTCTTGAAAAGAACCTGTTTGATTTTGATACCAACACTGCTCCCATTAAAGTAAGGTATATGCCTGTATATGCAAGAGGCGTAACCATAGCAAGTGCTGATTTTATTCCTCCCTATCAAAAGCAGGGAACAACATATTATAATGTTGATGACCTTACACTGTACCCACCAGAAAAAGCGGAGAGCGCTTTACGGGAAGCCAATTATTACGGCTCACAAATGTTGTCGATACATGAGGCGGTGCCCGGGCATTGTATGCAGGGCATCTACAATAATAAAAAATCACCCGATGTGTTACGATCAGTTTTTCAAAACGGTGCAATGATAGAAGGCTGGGCTGTTTACACCGAAGGAATGATGGTGGAAAACGGATGGGGCAATCATTCACCCGAAATAGAACTGGCGCTGGGCACATGGAGGCTACGGGAACTGGCCAATGTAATCATCGACTATGATATTCAATGCCTGAACAAACCAGAAAAAGAGATCGTCAGTTTTTTATCCAAAGAATGTTTTCAAACGGATGCCCAGGTGCATGAAAAATATAAAAGGGCAACACTTTCACAGGTACAGCTTTGCTCTTATTTTACGGGTGCTACAGCCATACAGGCACTCCGGGATGAGTATAAAAAGAAAATGGGTGATCAATACAGCCTGAAAGATTTTCATGAAAAATTTTTAAGCTTCGGTAGTTCCCCTGTTAAATACATAAGAGAAAGAATGTTACAATAATATTTAAACGGCCTTCTCAATGACAAAATATCTTTTACTAACAATCAGTTTCCTGCTGCTTATTGGAACGAATAATTCCAATGGCCAAACCTATAGAAAAGAAACCATCCTTATCAGCACTCCCTATGGAAACATGAAACTGAAGCTCTTTAAAGAAACGCCCCTGCACAGCAATAATTTTATTAAGCTGGTGAAGCAGGGCTTTTATGACAGTTTACTTTTTCACAGGGTAATCAATCATTTTATGATACAAGGTGGCGATCCCGATAGCAAGTCGGCAAACGATACGGCTGCTTTAGGTTATGGAGATGTTGATTATTGGATTCCGGCCGAATTCAATAAAAGAATCTATCATAAAAAAGGCATGCTTGCCGCAGCAAGGGAAGGTGATGAGGTTAATCCGGCGCAGGAATCATCCGGCGCACAATTCTATATTGTGATGGGCAAAACTTATGATTCCCTTGCGTTACGAAAAGAAGAAATACGGATGAACAAACATCTTGTGCAAAAGATCAATTACAATATTGCTTTTAGTGGCAGGAGCCCGGAGCTTAAAAAATATTATATCCGCCTCGATGCCGAAGGAAAAACAGACAGTTTAAAATATGTAAGCCAGCAACTGGTTGATCCTGTCTCCATTGCAGTATATGAAAAAATACCTCATTTTACTTTTACTGCTGCACAAAAGAAAATTTATGCAACCCAGGGCGGCACTCCGCATTTAGACATGAATTACACCATCTTTGGCGAAGTGATTGAGGGGCTTGATATAATTGATAAAATTGCAGCGGTTAAAACCGATAAGAACGACAGGCCAAAAGAAAATGTGAGGATGAAGATAACGGTCATTAATAATAAACGATAAACGTTTCACTGGCCAAGGTGATTTGCCTTGCCGGTATTTTCGCCCAAAAAAAATATAAAACATAAAATTGTTTGCAGCGAACCCCCGGCGTTGAATACTGACAATAAAATAAATTCAGCTTTGCATCATCGCTCAAATCCAACCTTACCACCGGTCTCAATTTTAATCAACCCAATACCCTGCTGGTAAAAAAATGTTTCATTAATCCCATCTTCAGAAAGCCTGGTAACAGTAAGGCATTTTGCTTTTTTCCCTTTATAAATATTGTCAATCACTTTTGCAGTGAGTGTATATTGCTCTTCATACATTTTCATTGGCCAGCTGATGGTTTGCCCGTTAATTGGCGGAATTTTTCCAAGAAAATTCTGGCCCCCAATCATCTGCTCTCTTTTAACAAGGCCACTCTTGTAATAACTGCCAATCTTTGCTTCGCCTTCCGATAGATCTATGATATAAATATTACCCAACTGAAATTTTGTTTCATTACTAAATCCAAAAAACTGAAAATAGCTGTAAGGGTTTTTCCATAACATGCCCACTTCTGTTTTATTATACACAATATAATACCTCAGTTTCCTGTCGGCGCTGTACAGGTAAAATGAATCACCTTTTAAAGGAGTAATAAATTCGCTGATGGTATAAGGCAGTGCCCATTTTACAGCTACAGGCTTTGTTTTTACCGGCGGATCAGGTTTTGTAGTTTTGGGTGGTTCAGGTTTAATGAAAGGAGTTTCATTAATAAGTGGCGCTTTTTTTACAGGAAAATAATTTTTACAGCTATAAATATCAACGCCACCCGGATTGATACCAACCAGTTCGCTGCCATATCCAGAATAAGCAAGCTGTGAATAATATTGAGACAATACTGACGAAGCAATTTTTTTACCCGTTAAATCAATAAGCTGCAAACTTTTTTTATCAGCAATCAATATATTTTTTCCATCCGGAGTAAAGCAAACCGCCGAAATATCTTTAATAGTTTGACGAAGCAATGTTTTTCCAGTGCCGGCATCATAGAGTATCATTTCATTTTCGCCAAAGCAAATATATTTTGATCCATCCGGGTTAACAGCCTTACCAGATACAATTCCAATATCGGTTAACGGTAAATTTGAAACATTTTTTCCCTGAGCAGAAAACACCGCCAGTTCATCATCGGTACTGCTTAAAAAAACAAACCTGTTATTCTGAAAATCAAACCATCCCATCGAAGCGGAATAAAAGTCATTGGTTTCAACGCTGTTTTTTAAAATCCCTTTTGAAGAATAAATACGAATCATATCATCACCCAAAACAAACAACAACGGGTCGCTATTGGGAGTAAGCAGGCTCCTGTTTCGGGTGAATGCCACTTCTCCTTCGGCCTGGCAGGTAAAAAGTTTCTTCATTCCTGCTTTCACATCAAAGCAGGCAGGGTTAACGCTTTTGAATGTCATTGCTGCCAGCTTTTCATCTTCACTCCATGCTATTGAGTAAGGTATTGCATCAAGTTTTCCGCCTGAAATTATTTTTCCGTCAAACAAATTAATTAGTTCATATTTTACCTTCTTGTCAAAATCATTAAATGTGGCAAGCAGCATACTGCCTTTGGGCGAAACACTCATTTCACCTCCAAAAAGGCCAGGTTCTTTTCTTAATGCAAAGTCATAATGACGCACTGGCTCCTGTGCAAATCCACCTATAACTATCAGCATCAGAAAAAACAGTTTCCAGATTTTTTTACCGGTATGGTTTTTTGAAAAGAAAATTTTCATTGTACATTATTTACAGCCTAAATATACTTTGTCATCAGCTTAATTACAATACCCGACGGCGGGTATTTACAAATAAAAAACTCCGGTATCAAATACCGGAGTCTATCTAAACAGTTAGTTAAGTAATTATGCTTTTTCTTCAGTGGTTGCAGCAGCATCAGTTGCAGCGTCTTCCACTTTAGTTTCCACAGCATCGGCAGTTGTTGTTTCAGCAGCCTTCTTTTTAGCACCACCTGCACGGCGTGTTTTCTTAGCCGGTTCAGCAGCAGCAGTTTTTTCAACGCCCTTACCGTATATTTCATTAAAGTCAACCAGTTCAATCATTGCCAGTTCAGCATTGTCACCAATTCTTGCACCTAGCTTAATAATACGGGTGTAGCCGCCTGGGCGGCTTGCAATTTTTGGTGCCACAACTGTAAACAATTCTTTTACCGCAGCTTTGTCATTCAGGTAGCTGAACACAACACGGTGGTTGTGCATGATGGTTTCCTTGCTTTCGGTATGCTTTGTTTTGGTAATAATTGGCTCAATGTAAGTGCGTAATGCCTTAGCCTTTGCCAAAGTGGTAGTAATTCTTTTGTGTGTAATCAACTGGCAGCCTAAATTCATCAGGAGGGCTCTTCTGTGAGAAGCCGTTCTGCTCAGGTTGTTGTTTTTGTTTCCGTGACGCATGACATGTTGGTTTTAAATTTCACTTACACCGTGTCAGGAATTGTAAGCTACTTCTGTTATAAATGTGCTGATGTGCCGATTTGCTAATGTGCTAATTTCTTCAATTCAAAAGAGTATTAACATCCCGAAGGCTCCATTAGCTTTTTAGCACATTAGCTAATTAGCAAATTACTCGTCGTCCAATTTCAGTTTGCTCAAATCCATTCCAAAGCTCAATCCTCTTTCATGTAACACCTGCTCAATCTCACTCAAAGATTTTTGTCCAAAGTTTCTGAACTTCATCAAATCTTCCTGCTCGTACTGTACCAGTTCGCTCAGTGAATTTATTTTAGCAGCTTTCAAACAGTTGAAAGCACGTACAGAAAGGTCTAAATCTTCCAGTGGTGTCTTCAGTATTTTGCGTAACTGCAATGTTTGCTCATCTACCAAATCTTCTTTCTTATCTTCTTTAGTATCAAAAGTGATGTTCTCATCAGTGATGATCATCAAATGCTGAATCAGGATACGGCTTGCTTGTTTCACAGCTTCTTCAGGATGAATGGTACCATCGGTAACCACTTCCATAATCAGCTTTTCAAAATCGGTGCGTTGCTCCACACGGGTATTTTCGATAGTATATTTTACATTCTTGATAGGAGTGTAAATAGCATCAACAGCAATGTATCCGAAATGAGAGTTCTTTTCTTTGTTCTCTTCTGCAGGTACATAACCACGGCCTTTGCCAATGGTGATCTCGATGTCCACTTTGGCACTGTTGTCCATTGTGCAGATCAGCAGTTCAGGATTCATCACTTCAAAAGAAAGAGATGCTTCCCCGATATTGCCCGCAGTGAATTCTGTTTTGTTCTTAATTGAAAGTGTGATTTTTTCCAAAGGAACATCATGGTCAACTTTCTTTTTAAACCTAACCTGCTTAAGGTTAAGGATAATTTCTGTTACGTCTTCTGTAACACCTTTCAGCGTTGCAAATTCGTGGTCGGCGCCGGCAATGTTAATACCAATAATGGCATATCCTTCAAGAGAGTTTAATAAAACCCTGCGTAAAGAATTACCAATCGTTACACCATATCCTGGCTCCAAAGGACGGAATTCAAACAGTGCTTCAAAGTCGTTTGCTTTTTGAAGAACTATTTTATCAGGTTTAACAAAATTTAAAATGCCCATTTTATTGATTTATTTTTTAAAATTTATGTTACCAACTCCGTTAATTCTAATCAACATCGTTGCGTCGCTCTCTTGTACCATTTCAGCAAAATTCATCTTTAATTGTGTTTTGCCAATCTTCGCAACAATCTCCTCCATTTCCCTCCCCTTGGGGGAGGATAGGTGGGGCCATTACTTGCTGTACAATTCCACAATCAACTGCTCCTTAATATTCTCAGGAACACTTTCCCTTTCAGGATAAGCAATGAAAGTACCAGTTATTTCTTTCTCACTCCAGTCTAACCAGCTAAACTTAGGATTCTTTCCTTTTAAGTTGCTGCTGATAGATGTATTGGCAGCACTTTTATTTTTCAAACCAATCACATCACCCGGCACACAACTGTAAGAAGGCACATTCAGTACATCACCGTTAACGGTGATGTGTTTGTGACTTACCAACTGGCGTGCAGCCTGGCGGCTTGGTGCTATACCCATGCGGAAAACTGTATTGTCCAAACGGGCTTCTAATAACTTAATAAGATTTTCACCTGTAACGCCCTTGCGCCTTGAAGCTTCTTCAAATGTTTTGCGGAATTGTTTCTCCAATACACCGTAAGTGTATTTGGCTTTTTGCTTTTCTTTAAGCTGCATAGCATATTCACCCAACGTTTTACGTTTGCGGTTTGCGCCATGCTGTCCGGGAGGGTTGCTATTTTTAGTCAACCATTTGCCGTTACCTGTAATAGGTTCTCCAAAGATCCTTGAGATCTTGGTTTTAGGTCCAGTGTACCTTGCCATAGTTTTATTTCATTTCGATTTTTTTTAAAACGGTGTTGAGATCGGTAAAAAATCGTAAAAAATTAATCTAACACCTTTTGATAAAATGAACCGCTTTGATCCTTTCAAAGCAATTATGACTTTCTTTTATTTCTACTTCTTACAAGAATGAAACAAACAAACACTACCAGCAAAATGAATCCAAATATATCTTCGAGTTTGTTAATCATTCAATCTTCCTTTAAGAAAATAAAAAGAGCTTTAAACTCTTCTTTTCTTTGGAGGACGACAACCATTGTGTGGCAAAGGAGTAACATCTTTAATCATTGTTACTTCAATACCATTCTGAGACAAAGAACGGATAGCGCCTTCACGGCCGCTGCCTGGTCCTTTTACATATACATCTACTCTTTTCAGTCCTGCATCGCTTGCTACTTTAGCAGCATCAGCAGCAGCCATCTGGGCAGCATAAGGAGTATTTTTCTTACTTCCCTTAAAACCCATTTTACCAGCACTGCTCCAGGCAATTACTTGTCCTTGCTTGTTGGTTAAACTGATGATGATGTTGTTGAAACTTGCTACAATGTGAGCATCTCCGTAACTGTCAACTTTTACTACTCTTTTTTTTGAGGCTGCTTTTGCGCCGCCTGCCTGTGCTTTCGCCATAATTGATTTAGATAGGTAATCTTTAAAAAATGTTTCCCGCTTTTACCCGGAACTGAATCAACCCTCCTGCTGCTTACCTGCTATCTGGCGCTGATTCAAAATTTGTAAGCATTTGATCCCGCCATGGCGGGATCAAAATATTTTTACTTAGTTACTTTTTTCTTACCTGCAACTGTCTTACGCTTTCCTTTTCTTGTCCGGCTGTTGGTACGGGTACGCTGACCACGAACCGGCAATCCTTTACGATGACGTAAACCACGGTAACATGCAATATCAAGCAAACGCTTGATGTTCATTTGTGTTTCACTACGCAAAGCACCTTCGGTTTTGAACTCACCTGCAATTACATTACGGATGGCAGTTTGCTCATCATCATTCCACTGGTTTACTTTTTTCTCATGCGTAACACCTGCCTTGTCTAAAATATAACGTGCAGTAGAACGTCCAATACCGTAGATGTAAGTCAACCCTACTTCTCCTCTTTTATTTTTTGGTAAATCTATACCGGCAATACGAGCCATGCTTTTTTTAATTTTTAATATTTAAATTCTAAATTCTAAATTTTAGAATTTAGTTTTTACGATTTAAGATTTAAAACTATCCCTGCTTTTGCTTAAAGCGTGGATTCTTTTTGTTAATAACATACAGTCTGCCTTTCCTACGCACTATCTTACAATCGGCGCTGCGTTTTTTGATGGATGCTCTTACTTTCATTGTTGTTGTTTTGCCCCAAAACCCCTTAGGGGCTTAAAACCCTTAGGCCGGGATGTTTTATTTGTATCTGAATATTATTCTTCCTCTTGTCAAATCATAAGGGCTCATTTCCACACCTACTTTATCTCCCGGCAAAATCCTTATATAGTGCATCCTCATTTTTCCCGATATGGTAGCCAGAATCTCATGTCCATTCTCCAGTTTTACCTTGAACATAGCATTGCTAAGGGCTTCTACTATCGTTCCATCCTGTTTAATGAGTGCCTGTTTAGCCATAAATTTGGGAGCGCAAAGATAAGAGGTTTTATTTTATTATTACAAAAAAACAACGATATTTACCAACAAAACCACCAATTTACAAATGAAAAAGTCATTAATCCCCATTTTTGCCTTCCTTGCCTTGACAATTTCCTGCAAAAAGAAGTCAAATCCTGTAGTTGTTGCCTCTGCATATATGAGTATGACCGTTAATAGCACCTGGAACTATGAGCAGATTAATAATATATCTGCAGTTACAAGTCTTTTCACTCTAACCTCCACAAACCGTGACTCTACTATTGGCGGTAAAGCGTACCATGTTTATACAAATAGCAGCGGCAGCGCCAATGAATACTATAATATAACAGGAAACGACTATTATACATTTCGCTTTTTGGGAGTAAATGCCGGTGGTGCTACAGTAGAAAATATCTATTTAAAGGATAATGCCTCAGTTGGTGCAAGCTGGAGCCAGAATGTTCCTGTTACTTTTTCGGGAGTTCCATTAACAATTACAATCACCAATTCAATTGCCGAAAAAGGAATTAGCAAAACAGTAAAGGGAATTACCTACGCTGATGTAATACATGTAACAACCACCATGGCTGTTGCAGGATTGCCCCCCGGTGCTTTAACAACCGATATTCAATCATACTATGCCCGTAAATATGGTGTGATCGAGAATAAATATAAAGTTCAGCTTAACTACAGTGGCGTTGTTCAAAATACCGACCAGCTCACCAGCTTAAAAACAGCAGATATAAAATAAAAAATATTAATTCCTTAATAAAAATTTTTATTAAGGAATTAATTTATGCTAACCAAAAGATTCATCATTCAAATGCACTTTGGTCATTTCGTAAAAATGATTTTGCAATTGATGAAGGAAGATGGGTTGCATGATGTGCCGGTGTTCATCCCTGTACCAGATTTCAAATCTTGAAAAATTTCCTTCGCCGGATAACATTATCCTGAAAGCGCCTTTCATGTATTTTACTGTGCCGTCATCATTGTTTTGTTTGTGAAATTTCAATCGCAGCAATTGCGCCTCATCCAAAAGGATCGGGCTGAGTTGTTCCATTTCGTACCAGAATTCCTGTGCACCTGTATCAACACAAACTTGTTTTTCATTACCATTTAGATTGGTTACTTCACCGGGGAGTTTGTCGCCATCATTATCCGCTATTAAATAATCTCCAACTTTAATTTCATTAAATTTTATCATAGCACTCGTTTTTTTGTTTTCCGAATATAGTAATTTTTTGAAAGAAAAAATTAAACAGAAAGATTTAATTCTCTTGAACGCAATTCTGTGAAAACAAACCATGCAGTAACAATCACAGACAGAACAAAATATCCGACAAGCAAATATTTAATACCCGGCAAAAAAAATCCTGCCCCAAACCAGTCGCTGGTGTAAAAGACAATGACAATGCCGGCAACACTTTTTAACATTTCCCAAATGACAGCATATTTATTCCCGTCCATCAATTCGGTATAAGCATATACATATAAAAAGGTAAATCCGCCATAAATATAAATGTAAGTACTATTCATTTTATCGATAAAAGCAATATTGCCAAAGAGGTAACTGATGAATAAAAGTAACATCAGCAATTGCACCCATAACCAGGCAGATAATAATTTTGAAGTGCTGGTTTGATACTTGTCAAAATGATACACATCTTCAATTTTATATACAGGGAATTTTTCCGCCACATCCTCAGGACGCCAGCCGGTAGGCATAAACCAAATCCTGAATTTATCTTTCCAGTTTTTTGCATGCCAGACATCTTTTACCAATAACCACAAATGCAGGAAATTAATTTTTATGGGATTCCAGGTTCTTACGGGCCTGGTAATACCATACACAGGTGGCATTTCTTTTAGTTCTTCCTGGAAAGTGCCAAACCATTTGTCCCAGAAGATAAAAATTTGCCCCAGATTTTTATCGATGTATTGTTTATTCAGTGCATGATGTACCCGGTGATGTGACGGGGTTACAATGATCTTTTCCAAAAAACCCATTTTATTTATATGCCTTGTATGATACCAAAACTGGGCAAACAAATGCAAGGGAGCAACGACAGCAATTACTTCTTTTGGTACCCCCAGCAAAGCAGCAGGTAACAAAAGGATAACAAATAATTTTATAAATACAGAAACGCTTTGCCTTAACGCACAGGCCAGGTTAAATTCTTCGCTGCTGTGATGAATAATATGTGCATTCCAGAAAAAATTTACTTTATGGTTCAGCCTGTGAACCCAATAACCTGCAAAATCCAGTGCTATAAAAGCAATAAGATAAACAGCCCATTTTGCTTGTATATGTGTAAGTGCCACCTTGTTTACCAGCCATTGATAGCTGATGAGCGCCAACGCCAACCCCAGCACATCTTTAGTAACATTGGTAACACCGGAACTTAAACTGGAAATCATGTCCAGGTTCTTTACTGTATCAAAACCCTTGCGCCAGCCATACCATTTTTCAAACAGTACCAGCAGCAAAAAAGCAGGCATTGCAATCAGTAAAATTTTCCCATAAGCTTCCATACAATGAATTTACAACTGCTTTGCAACTTTGCCAAAATTTGGGTAGTGTCTCAGTTTGAAATTTAGGATATTTTTATTGATAATAAAATGCTTGACCGGCAAAGCATTTAGATAATGGGCTTATCGTCTATAATTATCTTCTTTGTAGCATGATTGAAAGTAATTTTAAAATGTGTCATAAAATTACTGAATCCTAATATAGGTGAGATATTATCATGCTCAACACAATCTACTACCATTTCCTTTCCTTTCCACACAATACTTTTCCTATCTGGCGATGCTAAATCCACCCTAAAACTGTGCTTCCAAACCGGTATTTTAATTTCCCCAACACCTTGCAATTGTTCAGTCCCGCTGGCAGTTCCTTTCAAGTCGGTAATGCCTAATTGGTCAGCGACAATTTTAGGGAAAACACACTTATCAGCACCAGTATCTAAAAGTGCCATTATTGTTAAAACCTTTCCATTTGTAGGATTAGCTATAACTATAGGAATCCACGGGCGAAATGGTTCGTTTGGTAACTTAAAAAATGGGTAAACGTGGGTAGCCATTAAAGTATATAGGTATTCCCCTCAATTGGCACAAACATAAGCGTAAAGGTTTTACCAGTTTCGTTGGCTAATTCAATAGCTTCACCTGCTGTTTTCCCCTCAGAAATGATGGTGTTATCGTCCGCTAATGTAACCCAACGGGATTCAGGACTTTTAGGAGTAATGTTGATTGTAATATCGTTATCTGTTTCAAACATGGGGCGTAAATATACTTAAATATAGGATACAATTTCCATACTACATAACTAATGGAATGTTATTTTTATTGCCTTTGAGTGGGTTAAAAACTCTTAAATGAGGAGACTTTTATAGCAACAAGATACTTAGATTTTAATTCTTTTTTTATAAGCACCCCTTGTTTTAGGGGCTTCAATACTTACTAAGTTAGCAATATCCTCAATGCTCATAAATCTTTTTGTTATGCTTGCTGCCATTGCAGGGGTTATTCTAATGCTCTTATGCTGCTTTACAAAGTTATAGTAAACAAAGTGCAGGGCAATAGCGTGGATATGGTTTTCCAGTTTCTTTGAAAAGCCATTGGTAAGCCTTGTAAACCTTCTCATGTGCATTCTCATTGTCAGGTTTTGCCTTTCTACATAAGAGGTTGAAACGTGGGCTTCATCAGGATTGCCGGATATAACATTCTTAGTTATTGATTTCAGTTTTGAGGGGCTATACTTCCTTTCGGTTGGACTATTACTATCACTACTACTGCCATATATCTTAACCAACTGGGCAAAGTCTATCTGGCTTCCAAAAGCATCTGTAACGGCTTCTAAATAGGAATGAAAGCCATCCGTTGTTAGCTGTACCCTGTTAGTTAATCTACTTGCCATGTCATTCATTAACTCACTGGCTGATTCAGCACTTCTATTACCTACATACCAAGATACTACCAGCTTGCTATCTGCATCAATTCCTACCCACGTCCAAGCATCCCCTTGTCCTGCTTCTTTCTGTTCAATGGTAGCGTTCTTATCCTTACAGCCTACAAAACTCCAAATTTCATCAGCCTGTATTTTAGTGGATTTTAAGCCTACAACCTTTTCATTATGAAAATTCATGCAAGCCCTCCCAGTATCAACAAGCACTTTTGTTACTGTGTTTATTGAAACGTCTGCAATACGGGAAGTAGCACGTAGGCTATTCCCTTCAACCAGCAGGTTGATTATTTGCACTCTCTTTTGTAATGGTAATGTGTTCATGGTATAAAGATAGTAATTATGCTTGAGCGGTCAAGCATTTAATAGACTTTATTTATCCACATTTTTTATCAGGTATAATTCTTATTTTTGTGACTGCTCATGGTAGTACTGGCGGGAATCGAACCCGCATAGACAACTTAGTAGGGAGTCACTCTATCCATTGAGCTACAGTACTAAATAAATTGCCCCGGTGGTTGTTAAACTTGCGGGGCTTTTTTATTTTATGTACCTCTGAATGCAGCCCATCTTTTTATTACCTGCATAACGATATTATTGTTACGCAAACATCAATATTAAATTAAAATCATTGACTGGAAACACACTGGAAATAGACTGGAAGATTTATAGAAAAGTCAATACTGTAAAGGGTTTAAGGCTAAAAATAAAGTTTACAAGTTTCCAGCCTCCTCAATCATTTTTCTTAATAATTTTATTACATCTGAAGCAGACTTACCATCCTTTTTGCTGAAAGCATTTGCTAAATTGCTTTTGCTTATTGTTGGTGAATTACTTCCTGGCGTAGTAATATTCTCAATAATAAACCTTTGAATTTCGGCATCCGAATTTGCAGAAATAAGTTTTGCCTGTCTTAATAGCTTAAAGAATATAGCTAATTGGTTAACTGTTAAATTAAATTTCAGTTTTTCAATTGTGATATTGGGAGCATGCAACTTCTTTTGTTCAGTTTTATTTATTTCAGTTGGGATTAATAGATGCGAAAAATTATTTGCCGGTAAATCTATATAGCCTTTTCGGAACCTTGCAACGTATCGTTCAGCTATATTTCTAAAGTTCTCTATTAATGGAGTAATATATCCAATATAAAGGGTTTTCATTGCATCCATATCTATCTGGTCAGCATCCATGTGGTTGCAATAGAATTTATGATATATTGCTGTATCGTAAACTATCTTGTCTGCATCATTACGGTTTTGAAAAATTGATGATG
>JANNAM010000204.1:0-20715 GCA_031384415.1 Bacteroidota bacterium | reverse complement strand
AAATATTTTATTCATAGAAAGCCGGAGTGTTGACAGGATAAAATCGCTGCCTAAAAATGTAGATATAGATTTTGAGTTCAGCACTGCACAGCAGGAATGTTCGGATGCTGTGGCAAAAATTTTTGAGGAAAAAAATGTTTGCCTTCTGCATGGTGTTACCGGCAGCGGAAAAACACAGGTGTATATCAAACTGATTGAAAAGTATTTTATGCAGGGCAAACAGGTTTTATACCTGCTGCCCGAAATTGCCCTTACTGCACAAATCATCCGCAGGCTGCAAAAACATTTTGGCGGCAATATTGCCATCTATCATTCTAAGTTTAATAACAACGAACGTATTGAACTCTGGAATAAAATAAGAACCGGCGAAGTAAAAATGGTGCTGGGTGCCAGAAGTGCTTTGTTCTTGCCGTTTAAAGAACTGGGGCTGATAATTGTGGATGAAGAACATGATGCTTCTTACAAGCAGCAAGACCCTGCGCCACGATACAATGCAAGAGATACGGCCATTTATTATGCCAATTTATTTGGAGCAAAAGTTTTGCTGGGAAGTGCCACTCCCTCTGTAGAAAGTTATTTTAATGCTGCTGCTAATAAATACGGACTGGTAGAACTGAACGAACGTTTTGGCGGTATTAAATTACCCGACATAGAAATTATTGACACTAGGCAGGTGGCGCAAAAAGGCAAAGTGATGATTAGCCCACAACTGAAAGAAGCGATGCAAAAAGCGCTGGATGCCGGCAAGCAGGTAATACTTTTTCAAAACAGGCGTGGCTACAATCCATATTTAATCTGCGGTGCCTGTGGTTTTATTCCTCAGTGTGTGCATTGCGATGTGTCGCTAACGCTGCACAAATTCAGCAATAAGCTGCATTGCCATTATTGCGGCAGCACTTATCCAAAATTAATTACCTGCCCTGCATGCGGCAGCAATAACTGGCTGGAGAAAAATTTTGGAACAGAAAAAATTGAAGAACAATTAGAAGATGAATTTCCAAAAAATAAAATTGCCCGGATGGATGTTGACAGTGTGAAGGGAAAGATGGCGCATGACAACCTGATACAGTTATTTGAACAGCACCGCATGGATATTTTGGTGGGCACACAAATGGTGGTGAAGGGGCTGGACTTTGACAATGTAAGCCTGGTAGGCATTTTAGATGCTGATGGATTGTTAAGCTTTGCCGATTTCAGGGTGAATGAACGTGCCTTTCAATTGATGGAACAGGTAAGCGGCCGTGCAGGAAGAAAAAATGCACAGGGCAAAGTATTGATACAGGCTACCAATGTAAAGCACCCAATACTGCAATTGGTGCAGCAACACGATTACAAACAGTTTTATAAACATGAAATTGAAAGCCGCAAACAATTTTTTTATCCGCCTTACAGCAGAATTGTTTTGCTTACCTTAAAACATAAAGACAAAAATATCGTTACTTCTGCGGCAGAAAAATTGAGCACTCTGCTGCGGCAGGATTTAAAGGATTACATTATTGGCCCTGCTGCGCCGGTGGTGAATAGAATACGCAACCAGTACCTGATGGAAATTTTAATTAAGTTGCCAAAAGAACCGGGAATGAGCATGACGTACAAGAAAGTCATCCGCAATCATATTAATTTGCTGATGAGCGAAAAGGTTTATAAAACTGTGACAGTGGTGGCGGATGTTGATAAGAATTAAAAGCCCGTCTTGACAATATTTAAAAACGGGATTGATTTTTTTGAAACAAGCATTTGTTCCCTGGTTGAACGTCAGTGGCGACGCTCCGTTCATCTAAGAATATCTATTTAGCTTTGCCAACCTTATTTATTAAAGATGAAAATACAAGAGAACATATCTTTAAAAAAACTAAACACATTTGGTATAAATGTTTCGGCAAAATATTTTGCTGCATTTAATGCTGTTGAGGAGTTGCAGGAATTGCTTGAGTATAAAAAAACTTCCACACTGATTCTCGGCGGCGGCAGCAATATACTTTTTACCAAAAATTTTGACGGGCTTGTTTTAAAAAATGAAATAAAAGGAATTGAAATAATAAAGGAAGATGCTGACTATATATATTTAAAGGCAGGCGCCGGCGAAAACTGGCACCAGTTTGTGGTGGACTGCATTATCAATAACAGGGCAGGGGTAGAGAATCTTTCGCTGATACCGGGCAATGTGGGCGCAGGCCCGATGCAGAATATCGGGGCTTATGGTGTTGAACTGAAAGAAGTATTTCATTCGCTGGAAGCTTTTCATCTGAAAGATAACAAAATAGTGGACTTTAGCTTGTGTGATTGTGAATTTGGCTACAGGGAAAGTATTTTTAAAACAAAGTATAAAAATGAATTTGTAATAACCAGTGTGGTATTTCGCCTGAATAAAAAACCAAACTTTAATATTTCTTACGGCAACCTGGCGCAGGAACTTGAAAAAATGGGGCTAAATGAATTAAGCATACAGGCTATTGCACAGGCTGTAATTAATATCCGCAAAAGTAAATTGCCCAACCCGGCAGTAATTGGCAACGCCGGCAGCTTTTTTAAGAATCCACATATTTCGGCAACACAGTTTCAAAAAATAAACGACCTGTATCCAAATATTGTTGGGTATAAACAGGAAAACGGCGATGTTAAATTAGCGGCAGGCTGGCTTATAGAACACTGTGGCCCACCGGGTATATTAACCTGGAAAGGTTTTCGCCGTGGCGATGCCGGATGCCATGCAAGACAATCGTTGGTGCTGGTAAATTATGGCAATGCCGGCGGCGATGAAATTTATAAGTTGAGCGAAGAAATCAAGCAGAGTGTACAAAAGAAATTTGGTGTACTCCTCGAAAGAGAAGTAAATATTTTATAACAAATTTTCATGCCGTCTTGTGCAGCTTAAATTTTTCTTTAATAAAACAAAATGATGAATTACTTGGTTGCGGCAATTGCAGTAATCTTTTTTCTTGTAATTGCTTTTGTGCTATAACCCCGGGATAAAAACTAAAGCTGATAAAACGGGTGTAATAAGTCTTTGATACTACCATCAGCAAACTCAAGTATAAATAAAGACCCATAAGCTTTTAAAAGCTTATGGGTCTTTATTCTGAAAAGAAATTGATTATTTTTTTACTTTCTTCAGCAGCATTACATAGCCGCATAAATTCTTTTTGCTTTTATTAACCTGAACAGGTTTCATCATGTGGTACTCCGAAAATTTTGGTATGTATGAATAGCTGATTACATTGCCATCTACATCCCCCCATCTTTTTTGCTGGTAAACAACCTGCTTTTCGTCCCAGTCAAACATGCGAACTTCGTATAATTTAGAACTTACATCGCCTATAAAAACAAACTGATACCAGCTTCCTTCTGTTAATGGAACAATCACGGGCATTTCGTATTCGCTTTCCATAGCCATTGAAGCTTCTTTTACAATAATAAAACCCTGCTTCGCTAACTCTTGCTTAATACTATCGGCCTGGTGAACAATTGAAAGGTTAGAACAAGCAGACTGACGTATAACATCCTGTGCCTTTGAAGATATTCCTGCAATAAGAAAAATTGATAAACAAATGTGGAGTAAAAGGTTTTTCATCTGAGTTGGGGTTATTGGATACGAAAAGCAATTATATTACAAATTTGCCGGACTTCAAAATTTTTTTAACCCAAATTTTACAGGCTAGCTTATTTATAACGGAAGATAAATCGCTAAAATTGTGCCAAATGGTTATCATTACATTTTTTTGGGACGAATCACTACATTTTTTTTTAAAAAAACTAAAAACTGGTATAAATACGATGATGCAATGGTAAAAATTCTTGTGGCAATTACTGCAGGGCTTGCATTTTATTAATTAGTTAGCGCCTTATTTTTTTTAATACCATAGCATAATCCGATATAAATTTTCTTTATTGTTTACCTGTACCATCCTCATCATGTGCATTTCAGAAAACTGGGGTATGTTATGAGTAGCTGATGATATTGCCATCTACAGTGCCCCAGCGTTTTTGCTCAAACACCACTTCTTTTTCATCCATATCATACATCCTTACTTCATAAAGGGAAGAATAGACATCACCTATAAAAATTAAATGGTACCAGGTGCCTGCAGGGTGCATCCAAATATTAACAGGCTGACGAAAAGCTGATAAGGGTTCATCCGTATTTATTAAATGGAGGGTTATAAATTTTTATGAAAATAGTAGGAGCCGGCCTGCTGAGTGCATGTTATTACCAGGTCGTTGATGCATACATGGGCTGGTAAGGAGGCACAATAAAAGATTGTGTCAGCAATATCTGCAGCTGTTAGTGGCGTAAGGCCGGTATAAGCTGCATTTGCTTTTTCAGCATCTCCCTTAAACCTTACAATTGAAAACGCAGTTTCCACAGCACCAGGATGAATGCCGGTAACTTTGATATTGTGCCTTAGTAAATCTATACGCATTGCTTTATTGATAGCATCCACTGCAAACTTGCTGGCACAATATGCATTACCTTTTTCATACACTTCTTTGCCTGCTACCGAACCCATGTTGATGATATGGCCTTTGCCTGCAGCAATCATAAAAGGTATTACTGCCCGGCTTACATAAAGCAAACCATGCACATTGGTATTCAGCATCGTTTCCCAGTCATCTAAGCTGGCGTCTTCAAAATAATCCTTGCCCAGTGCAAGCCCTGCATTATTAATAAGCACATCAATTTTTTTCCACTCATCTGGTAAACTATTAATTGCGGTAAACACAGCTTCTTTATCCTGCACATCAAAACAAAGTGGGGTCACCTTAACGGCATAATCTTTTTCTAAAGAAATTTTTAACTCATCTAATCTTTCCTTTCTTCTTCCTGTAATTATAATATCATTACCTGCCGAAGCAAATTTTTCTGCACAGGCTTTTCCAATGCCGGATGTAGCGCCCGTTATTAAAACTATTTTATTCATAAAGGGAAAAGAGACTGTAATTTGAAGTTCAGTTAAGAAAGTTCATAGTCCATAGTTGATAGTTGATGGTCCATGGTCCATGGTCTATTGTCCATCGTCCTATCTACTGCCTTATCAGCACCACATAACCCTTCTTCTGTTTTTTTATATTTTTGTAAGTAAGTCCTTCTGCCATCCATACGAAAGTACCCGGGTCTTGTCCACGGCCGCCAAATGTGCCATCCCAGCCACGGCCAATATCGGTGGTTGAAAATACCATTTGCCCAAACCGGTTATAAACCCTGAAATAGGTAAGTTCTTTCATGCCCAGCAGAATCGGTTTAAATACATCATTCAGCCCATCGCCATTGGGTGAAAATGCTGTGGGAACATACATATCAGGATCTACTTTAAATACTTTAACCCTGATGCTGTCAACGCCTTTGCAGCCTGCAGCACTGGTGGCCTGCACTATATATTCAATATTGTTTAAAGGCAAAGCAATGGGATTTGCAATAACAAAATTATTTAACCACAGTGGCGGTGTCCATAAATAAGAAACACCACCAGTTGCATTCAGTTGCAGCGGCTGCCCTTCCACTACGCTGGTATCTCTTGGCCCTGCATCGGCAATTGTTTTGGGCTGCACAGTTACAAACATGGTATCCTTTACAGATTTGGCGCAACCCAAAGTATCTGTTACAGTAACAATATACCGTATGCTGGCCGTTGGATTTACCGAAACAGGATTGGGTAAAAAGCGGTTGTTTAAAAAAGTTGCCGGGCTCCATACATAGCTGCTGCCGCCGGTTGCATTTAACTGTGCCGAAAATCCCGGGCATATAATTGTATCTGCCCCGGCATTGGCTGGTGGATATGGTGCCACTTTTATTGTAACATCATCCTGGCTCTGGCATTTGCCAATATTACCAATTACATGATAAGTAGTTGTTGTAAGCGGCGTGGCAAAAGGCCTTTTTTTGGTAGGGTCATCTAAATAAGTGGACGGTGTCCAAATATACTGCAGTGCATCGCTGGTAGTATTGATGAAGAAACCATCCGTTCTGCAAACCGAAGTATCGGGCCCGGCACTGAGTGTAACAAAAAGTTTTACATCTACAAAAACAGAATCAAGGCTGTAACATCCAAAAGCATCGCTTAGCCTTACATAATATTTTGTGGGCACATCGGGGCTTACCAACGGGTTGGCAGCGTTCACATTGCTGATCATATAATTGGGGCTCCAGGTAAAGTTGCCGGTGCCGGTGCCGTTCAGTTGCAGGGTATCTATCGAACATATCAATGTATCATTGGTAACCGCCAGCGGGGGCAATGTTCTTACTGCTACTACAACGCTGTCATCCCTTCTTTTGCTGCAACCCACTACGCCAATTGAAACAATATAAGTGGTGGTAACTGCAGGAGTAGCAAAGGGATTGGCAATATTTGGATTGCTTAATCCTGTAGCTGGTGTCCATTGATAAGTAGCGCCGCCGCTGGCGCTCAGTTGCACTGTGCCCTGGCCGCTGCAAAGCGCTGTATCGGGCCCGGCATTGGGAACTGCCAGGGGTTTAACAGTAATGGGCACCGATGTATTGGCAATACAATGCAGCCCCCAGGTGGTTGCAAGGTTATAAGTAATATTGGATACAGGGAATGCCCTTGTAATTCTGCTGTTGGGGCTTTCTATTGTAGCCGATGGGCTCCATTGCCAGGTAACATTGCTTGCATAATTGCTGTTGCCGGTTAATGTAATGGTATCCTCTTCGCAAACATTGGTGCTGCTGGCCACAATAGAATTGCTTAAATCAAACTTGGGGGTTACCAATAAAGAGTCGGTGCTGGTGCAGCCATTGGCATTGAGGCTTACATAATACCTTGTGGGTACAGCAGGATAAACCTGCGGATTGGCAGTGTTGGTGCCAATAATATTGTAATTGGGCGTCCATGTAAAATTGCCCACACCACTTGCACTTAACTGCAGTGTATCGAGGCCGCAATAAGTTGTATCACGGGGAAAAATTGTCATTGGCGGACGGTCAACAATGGTAAGGTTTTTATAGACAGTATCTATGCAACCTTTGCTGTTGGTAACAACGAATTCTACAACATAGGTTCCGGGATTGGTATAGACATAAGTTGGATTTTTTAAATGACTGGTATCGTTAAGTACTGCAGGGTTGCCAAAGTCCCAACGCCAGGTATCTACAAAACCATAATTGGTACGGGTGGTATCATTAAATTGCACAGGAACATTTACACAAGTTGGCTGTGAGAAAATAAAACCTGGGAAAAACCCTGGATATACTTTAACAAGTGCAGTTGTGGAATCAGCACATAATCCTGCAATAGAAACTTTTAATTTTAGCAGATATACTCCGGTATCAGAATAGGTATGTGTTGGATTGGCAAGACTGGAAGTATTAAATACTCCACTTGCAGGATCTCCAAAATTCCATTCATAAACTGTTGCAGGGTCGGTAAGTGCTACATTGTTACTAAAAGACATTGTAAATCCGTCACATGTTATATACTGAGGATTTAAATCTGCATCCAATGGAACACAATCTTTTACTCTTATATGCAATTCCTTTCTCGTTTCAGCAAATTGATCTCCACTCCTGTATTCAAATACGCACACAGTAATTACGTATTCACCAGTATTAGTAATAGGTGGGGCAATTCCACTGATTAATCCGGTGACTGGATTAATAGTAACTCCTGCCCCCATAGGCTGGGTACCAGAATATGGATTAAGATAAGGAACAGTAGCATATGGTGGGGGTGCAGCAGGATTAGGAGAATTGTTTGTTGTGGTTCCTCCTTCATATGCGCTGCAAAGAGCGTATGACAAAGAATCAAAGTTGGGGTCTGTAGCCTGGAAAGAGTATGAAAAAAAACTTCCAGCACAGACAACAACCGTGTCATTTATTGGAAAATGTGGACTGCTGTTCTTATTGGCATCGATAACAGGGGAAGTTGTTCCTGGTATTTTAATTGTCCAGGTATTACCAACTGATACTGAATTAACAACATTATCCATGTTATTAATCCTGCAACACCGTTGATAACTTACTGTATATCCATCAGCAGTTACAGGTAATTCATAATTATTTAATTCATAAATTACTACAGTATAATAACAACCTCTTTGGTCTCCCGAAATACATGGTTCATCATTAACTTTACTCAGATTATATTGACTCGTTATATTGACTGAAGGGTTGGCTATTTGGTTGGCAGTATTACCCTGAAATATGGTGAAAGTAATAGGATTGGTTAACTGCCCTGCTGATGGACCACAAATCATATAAACCGTTAGAGTAATCTTGTAACGCAATTTTGTTGGGTCACTGATGCCAGGTCCCAAGTAGTCATAGGTAAAAAACCCACCTTTAATATGTGCTCCAAAAGAATTTGAAAGAAACAGAATAAGAACAAAAGCCAAAACGATTTTCTTCATAGCGGGGAAATTATCATTTATCAGACCTAAAAATAACGAAAAACGCTGTCTTTACTTTAAAAGACAGCGTTTAAAGTTTTGCAGAACCTATTTGTAAATATCTTTCCTGTCTCCAACAGCAATAACCACCACACTCAATATTTTATCTTCTATTTCGTAAATTATCCTGTAATTGCCAGCTCTTATCCTGTATGCTTTGGAATAACCCTTTAGTTTTTTGCATCCTGCCGGCCTGGGTTCAACTGACAAAGCGTTATGCTTTCAATAATATTATTGTAAATAAATAAAGGCAAAGAGTCTAACTGTTTTCGGGCAGACCGGGAAAGCGTTATTTCATAAACGGGCATTTATTTCTGCTTTCTGCTTTTAAGGTATTTTGCCAATGGCATGTAATCTTCTTCTTTATCGGATTTCACTTTTTCATACAAGGCAATGTCTTCTTTCATTTCTAATTCTTCCATCAAATATTCATACTCCTTTACAGGAATTTGTACGGCTACTTTTTTACCCTTTCCATCTGAACAAATTGCGGATTCAATATCATAACAATTGATTTATGAAATAAAATTAAGCAAAAAAGAGAAGATTTTTTATAATATTGAAATGTCACCTGTGTATAAAATTGCTATCTCACCAGCACAACATATCCCTTCTTCTTTATTTTATTATTCTTGTAATCTGTTCCTTCGGCATACCAGATATAAGTAGCAGAGGCCTGTTCCCTGCCGCCGAACTTGCCGTCCCAGCCGCTTTCAAAATCGGTGCTGCTGTAAAGCATTTGCCCCCAGCGGTTAAATACTTTAAACAGATCCAGCCCTTTCATGCCCAGTAATACCGGCCTGAACAAATCATTGCGTCCATCGCCATTGGGGCTAAAGGCGGTGGGCACATAAAAGCCTGCATCCAGCTTAAATACTTTTACCAAAATGGAATCATAAGCAAAACATCCTGCGGCATTGCTCACTTTTACAATGTATTCAATATTGCTTTGGGGCAGGGCAACCGGGCTGGCTGTGCCAATATTGTTTAACCATTGTGCCGGGCTCCATAAATAGTTAGTGCCGCCACTTGCCCGTAGTAACAATGGCTGATCAATTACCACCGTTGTATCTCTTGGGCCTGCATCGGCATTTATTTTAGTAACCAAAACTATCACTGTGTCCTTTGCAGTTTTGGGGCAACCCAAAGTATCTCTTACAGTAACAATATATTTTACATTGGCTGTTGGGTTTACGGCAATGGGGTTGGCAATATTGGCAGCAGTTAAAAAGGCGGCCGGGCTCCAGGAATAATTAGTACCGCCGCTTGCATTCAGTTGTGCCGATGTGCCCACACAAATTGCAGTGTCGGTTCCGGCATTTGCAGTTGGGTAAGGAACTACTTTTAATGTGATGTCGTCCGATGCAGTGCATTTACCAATATTACCCACAACTTGATAAGTTAATGTGCCCGTAGGTGTGGCGGTGGGGTTTTTTAAAGTTGGGTCATTCAACGTACCGGGTGGTGTCCATAAATGATGCAGTGCATCGCTGTTTAGTTGCAGCACCACGGCATCTGTTTTGCAAATGGTGCTGTCGTTGCCGGCCTGCAGTGTCACCAATAATTTTACATCTACAAAAACCGAATCGCTGCCAACGCAGCCATAAGGGTCGGTTAAGGTTACGTAATATTTTGTGGGCACATCGGGGCTTACCAATGGACTTTGAGCAGCCGTGTTATCAATATTATAATTGGGCGACCAAATAAATGTGCCGGTGCCAATGGCATTTAACTGCAGTGTATCAATGTAACAAATCAACGTATCGTTGGTAACTTCCAATGCAGGCTTATCAGCAATTATTACTGTTTTATAAACTGTGTCCTTACATCCTTTGCTGTTGGCAACAATAAACTGCACATCATAATTGGCGCTTGCAGCATAAGTGTGTGTTGGGTTTTGGATAAAAGAAATATTGCTGGCAGAACCAGCATCTCCAAAATTCCAGTGCCAGTAATCTACCACACCAATGGTGGTGGTAGATACATCTGTAAATTGTATGGGTGTGTTTTTGCATTGCCCTGCAACTGTAAAGTCTGGTGCAAAAATGGGATATACTTTTACCAATGATGTGGTGGAATCGGAACAGGGCAGGTTTCTGTTTACCACTAATTTCAAAATAAAAACTCCGGTATCAGAGTATGTATGTGTTGGGTTTGTTGATGAAGAAATATTGTTTGCGCCTGTTGAAGGATCGCCAAATTCCCAATAGTATGTTTGGATATTTCCACCCGGAGAGTTGTTGCTGAAAGTCATGGTGGAATCATCGCAACTGAAATAAACAGGATCTAAATTGGCCTGCGTAAGTGAGCAGTCGGCCACCTGAATGTGCAATGATTTTCTTACCTCAGCCTTTTTTGTGCCGGTGCCTCTGATGTATTCGCTGCAAACAACAGTAAGCACATAAGTGCCCGGGGTGCCCGGTGCAATGCCGCTTACAAGGCCGGTTACTGCATTAATGGTAACACTGCTTCCTAAAGGAGAACTGCCCGAAAACGGCGCAATATAATTTATGCTGTTATAAGGTGGCGGCGAAGCTGCATTGGAACAATTGGCGCCGCCGCCTGCCGATGGGCCGGTAAAAGCAGGAGCAAATTCATACACCAATGAATCGTTGTTGAGGTCGAAAGCGCCAAAGCTGTAACTAAAATAATTGTCTTTACAAATAATGGCTGTATCATTTTGAGGAAAAAGGGCGCTTGAATTGTGTGGTGCAAACGGCGTAAGTGCATTGCCCGGAATATTTACTGTCCATGTATCGCCAACAGAAACTGAGCCCGGCGCCATATTAATGATGTTGGCAATGCGGCAGCAACGCTGGTAACTGATTACATAACCAAACGAAGTGATGGGCAGGTCTCTTGTAAATTCATAGGTAGATATTTTATAGCAGATGGAAGGAATGGGGCTGATGCAGGGATGGCATTCCTGTTGCTGGCAGTTTTGAATGTTCAATGAATCCTGGTAGCTAACATTTACTGTTTCGTACAAGGAATTATCGGAGGCATTAAAAATGCTGATATTAACAGAAGGGCAAAACTGGTTGACATTAAGATTACACTCTGTGTAAATTTTAAGGGTGATAAAATAACGGCCTGTATTTGGGGCGCTGCCGGGGCCGATATACCTGTAATACATCCATCCGCCTCTTGTGTGATTGGCAGAGGAAGTAAATGCTGCTGCAATAAAAAGCGTTATCAGGAACAGCTTTTTCATTAATGGAATTTTATTGTGATGGCAGCTTTGGGAAGTCAATAATAAATACAGACATTAAATTACCGCATTTTGCTGTATAAACGGAAAATTAATTAGTCTGGTTGCCGGCTCAGGAAATCAAGCAAAGCTTTATTGGCTTTTAAAGTTTCTTCCAGCATGCCCATGTGGGCGCTGTTGCGTAAAATGTGGAGCTGAGATTGTTTGGGCAAATGGCTTTGTGGCAGGCTTTGTTCCAGCGGCACAACTTTGTCGTGTTCTCCCATAATAAAAAGAACGGGATGCAGAAAGTTTTTTAAAACATGCGTCCTGTCGGGCCGGGCAATCATGGCATTATAATATGCTGTCAATGCTTCTGCAGAAAATTTTTTTCCTTTTTCAAGCAGTTCATCAATTTGCTGCTGCTTCATTAATGGGTCTGACGGCTTAGAGCCGTCCTGACCCGGCAGGCAGAACAATCCCGGTATCATTGTTTTTAAAAAAGCATGAGCGCCGTTTTGCTTAATGAATTCAATTGATTTTAACCGGGCTGCTTTTTTTTCTTCGCTGTCGGCATAAGCTGAGGAATGAAATAATCCGAAAGAAGAAAGCGATGCCGGATATTTTTCTGCAAAGGCTAAAGTGATGTAGCCACCCATGCTGTGACCGATTATGCAGGGCAAAGCCCCCTCTGCCCCCTCCGCCCCCTGAAGGGGGAACTGCAGTTCAATATCCACAATCTCTTTTATTGCTTCGGCCATGCCTTCAATGGTCATGTCTTTAATCATTTCAGATTTTCCGCTGCCGGGTAAATGGGGGATGATTAATTTAAAACTTGATTGCAGGTATTCAATTTGATGCTTCCATATATCTCCGTCTTCTCCAAAACCGTGGAGTAAAATGACAGGCTTACCTTCTCCGGCAATGCGGTAGAAAATTTTTGAGGATTGGTATGTGATGTTTTTTGACTGCACCTGATTTTTTAATTATTACAAGAAATGAATTACATTAATTAAAACGGATTACACGGATTCATTGCACTGAAATTAGTGTTATTAGTGGCAAAAGTCTTTGCAGCGCTTCTGTAAATAAGCAGCAACACAATTGGTATAAGCCCGGGATTCATTTGCTGTGGCAAAAAGAACCAGCTTACTAAAACCAATATCAATGCAATTGTTGTAAACTTAAAATATTTTCTTACCCAATTCTTTTTGTGCACATCATCCTGCGGACTGTTTACAAAAAATGCTGCAACAATATGTGTAGGCCATGCCCATAATAAGTTGAAATTGTTTTTACACATGGCATGGTCTGTTGCTGTCCACATAACTATTATAAGTATGCCGAGCAAACCTGTGAAGAAGAAAAAGATTCCATCAAAGCCTTGTAAGAACCCATTGGTAAACTTGTTTTTTACCAGGCTGATTAATACAATTGCAATTAGCAAAAATGAAAAAACAATCAGTGGTGTAAAGAAGGAACTTTCGCCATTGCCTTCTTTAAAGCTGTTGAGTTGCTGATTGGATAAAACAATTTGGCTGTTGCTGCTGTCTAAACTTTTCATCAGGTTATCGGGCAGGAACTGCATTTGTTCTGTCGTCATCACTGCATCGCAGGGAAGGCCCAGTAAAATATCAATGCCCAGCTTGCTCCAGTCTTTGCCGTTTTTATTTAAGTATTCATGTATTGCCTGCCTGAACCTTGTACCTTTGGGCATAACTGGTTTAATACAAAAGGAAGAATCGTGTTGCTTTTTTAAAATGTCCCTCAGTCTTGTTGTGCAGTTGTCAAAAAAGAAATCGTATTTGTAATATTTATTTTGCTCTTTTGAATTTTCGTTGAGAAAATGCTGCATGCTTATTTTTTCGGCAGCCGTTAAGTTCAGCACCTGCTCTGTAATGCCACGCTTTTCGTATTGGTACAATGCTGCAAAGTCACTGAAAGGTTCGGGGTTTACATAATAGAGCAGCTTGCCCCTCATAAATTTTATGTAGAAACCATCGTCATCAAAATTGAAAGTGCCGTAGTTGTAAACAATATCCGAAGTGCTGCTGCTGTCAATTACTCTGAAGGCACTGTGGCCAAAAGTGGAATAGAGTTCTTCACCGGGTGTGCAGGTGAGGAGGGAGATTCGGATGTGAGAAGAATCTTGTGCAAATGTGCTGATGTGCTGATGTGCTAATATGCTAATGAAGAAAATATGGAGTAAAATTTTTGCAAAAGATTTTTTCATTGTAATGATTGGACACGAATTTACGTAGATAAAATTAACCGCCGAGGCGCAAAGGCGCAGAATGATATTACGCTAAGTTAAAAGTTGAATAAAGATTTTTGGTACAAGAGTGCGACGCCAATGAAGTTGAAAAGCATTACTAAAGCTGGCTACACAAAAATATTCAACAAACAATATTCAATTTTCAAGTGGAGTATCTTCAAAGTTCGATGCCCTGATATGAATATTGAAAAATGAGCATTGAATATTTATCTTTTATATGATCAGTCTCCGGGCAATCAACGACTGTAATTTGGCGCCTCCTTCGTTATAGCAATATCATGTGCATGGCTTTCTTTGATACCGGCGTTGGTGATTTTTACAAACTGTGCGTTTTGCAATTCACTGATATTTTTTGCACCGCAGTAGCCCATGCCGGCCCTTAAGCCGCCTGTGTATTGATGAACCACTTCGCTTAAAGAACCTTTGTAAGCAACACGTCCTTCGATGCCTTCGGGCACAAACTTTTTTATATCATCTTCCACATCCTGGAAGTAGCGGTCGCTGCTGCCCTGCGCCATGGCGCCCAGCGAACCCATGCCACGGTATTGTTTGAATTTTCTTCCTTCATAAATAATTGTTTCGCCGGGGCTTTCTTCGGTGCCTGCAAAAACATTTCCCATCATTACACAACTGGCGCCTGCTGCCAGTGCTTTCACCATATCGCCTGTGTAACGTATGCCTCCATCGCTGATGATGCCGATGTTTTTATTTTTTAATGCTGCTGCTGCTTCCATCACTGCAGTAATTTGTGGTACGCCGGTGCCGGCAACAATTCTTGTGGTGCAAATGGAGCCCGGGCCAATGCCTACTTTAACAGCATCGGCTCCTGCATCGGCCAATGCTTTTGCGCCGGCTGCTGTGCCAACATTTCCTGCAATTACCTGCATTTGCCTGTACATTTTTTTTATGCCTTTCAATGCTGTGATAACGCCTTTGGTATGGCCATGTGCACTGTCCAAACAAATAATATCAACACCGGCATTGTACAAAGCTTCTACTCTTACTGCAATATCATTTGTAATGCCTATGCCTGCGCCAACCAGTAATCTTCCCTGTGCATCTTTGCTTGCATGTGGATGATTTTTTACTTTCAGTATATCGCTGAAAGTGATAAGTCCTTTTAATTTTCCTGCCTTATCAACTACGGGTAATTTTTCTACTTTATTCTTTTTAAAAATTTCCTCTGCTTTTTTAAGGTTGGTTCCTTCGGGAGCGGTGATGAGGTTTTCTTTGGTCATTACTGTGCTTACTTTTTGTGTGTAGTTGGTTTCAAAACGTAAGTCACGGTTGGTGAGGATACCGACTAATTTATGTTGTGCATCCACAATGGGAATACCGCCAATTTTGTAATCTCTTATAATCCGCAAAGCATCACCAATAGTAGCATCGGGTGTTAAAGTAACGGGGTCAAGTATCAAACCGTTTTCACTTCTTTTTACTTTGCGAACCTGTGCAGCCTGTTGTTCGATACTCATGTTTTTATGCAGTATTCCCAGGCCGCCCTGCCTTGCCAGTGCAATGGCAAGTGCTGCTTCGGTAACTGTATCCATGGCAGCGCTCAGCATGGGTACATTCAGGCTGATGGTTTTGGTAAGCCGGGTTTTAATATCCACATCACGGGGCAGAATTTGTGAGTAGGCAGGCATCAGCAATACGTCGTCGAACGTTAAGCCTTCACCATAAAATTTTTTTGATTTGCCCTGAGCGGAAGAATTATTCATTGTAGCCATGTGCAAAGGTAAAGCACAGAGTTGAAAGTTCAAAGTTGAAAGTTGGCTCAGGCTAATTTGTAAACTTTTCCCGGAAGGGAGAGCACTACACTTTGCATTTCCAGCATTAATAAAGCACTGGCCACCGCACTGCTGCTTAAGCCGCTTTTAAAATACAGTTCATCTATCTGGATGCTTTCCTGCTGCTGCAGAATATCAATAACAATTTTTTCATCGGGTGTAAGTTCAATAAATAGTTCCCTTTGTTTTTTGGCAGATGATTTTGCAACGGGTTTCCAGTTCATCATTTCCAGCAAATCATCTGCATTGTTTATTAAAGATGCTTTATTGCTCTTGATAAGATAATTGCAGCCTTCGCTTTTTGTATCGGTTGTGCGGCCGGGGATGGCAAATACATCTTTATTGTATCCATTGCCAAGTTCGGCAGTAATTAATGAGCCGCCTTTTTTGCTGCTTTCAATTACAATAAGTGCATCACACAAGCCGGCAACAATCCTGTTTCGCCTTGGAAAATTTTGTTTATCGGGATTGGTGTTGCTGGGAAAATCGGTGAGCAGACCACCCTGTTCTGTCATTTGTTTGGCAAGGGCTTTATTTTGCGGCGGATACATTCTGTCGAGCCCATGGGCCAGCACACCAACTGTTTGCAAATTATTTTTTAATGCAGCTTTGTGCGCAATGGTATCAATGCCAAACGCAAGGCCGCTAATTACTAAAACATTTTGTTCAGCCAGTTCTTCAATTAACTTTTCGCAAACATTTTTTCCATAATCACTATGGTTTCTTGTGCCAACAACCGAAACAATTTTTGAAGTATTTAGGTCAGCATTACCACGGTAATATAAAAGCGGCGGACTATCATAGCAATTTAATAATCGCTGCGGATAATTTGCATCGGTAATAAACAGTGGTGTGATTTTGTATTTCTCAATAAATTTTATTTCTTCTTCGCAACTTGTAAAATCAATAAAGTCTTTGATGCTTTTTGCCCTGATGGTGCCAATGCCTTCAATGGCTTCCAGTTCTTTTTTCTTTGCTTTAAAAATGGATTGTGCATCACCATAAATATTTACCAATGCTTTTGCATGCACATCACCAATGTTGGGAGTAAGGGTTAATGCGATTTGGTATAAAAGGTCATTGTTCATTCGCAAACTAAGTATTAAAATTTTGGAATTTCTAATTGTTTGCAAATGGCATCAGATAAAAATTTATCAATTTGGGAATGGCGGGGAACGGTGGTTTTCTTTTTGGTAAGAGTATCTTGAAAAACATCATGCTTTGAACCATGGCGATGTAATTGGCAATGGTTTTTTTCAAGGTGTTTAATAAACTGATTCCGTTTAACTGACATCAGGCAAAAATTAAATCTTCTTCAAACACTTTATTCTCATCATTATTTTCACTTTGCATGTCATCAAGATACAATTGCAAAGCATCTAAAACATTTTCTTTTGTTTCTTCAATGGTAGTGCCCTGTGTTAAAACTGCAGGTATTTCTTTTATGGTGCCGATAAAAAATTCTTCTCCTTTTGAAATAACAATTGTCAATTTCATAGCTTCAGTATTTTACTATAAAGTTAATATTTTTTCAATTACTTATTACAGACAACTCTGTTCTCCTGTTCTGTGCCTTGCCTTCTTCGGTTTTATTATCGGCAACAGGTTTGGCAGCGCCAAATCCTTTGGCAGTAAGCCGCTGTGCATTGATGCCCTTGCTCTGTAAATAATTAACCACTGCTTTAGCCCTGTTATCGCTGAGGAGTAAATTGTCTTTTAGCTGGCCTACATTATCGGTGTGTCCGCCAATTTCAATTTTTAATTTAGGGTTATCATTCAGCAGCATTACTACTTTATCAAGTTCAGCAATTGATTCCCGTTTCAGTGCAAATAATTTGCTGTCGAAGAAAATATTCTTTAATACAATCACCGCACCTGCTTCTATCGGCTGCAGGGGAATATCTTTTGTAAAAACAGAATCGCTTGTGTTGTTGATAAGAGAAAAATTATCAGAATAAAATAAATATCCTTTGCGGTTTACATTGAAGGCGTAATCTTTTCCCACTGGCAATGTGGTCAGGTAATTGCCTTCTTCATCTGTTTGCAATTTGCTGATTAAGTTGCGGCTCACAATCTCTGTTAGCTCTACAGAAGATGGCAGGCCAGCGGTGGTCTTTTTATCAAATACTTTTCCTTTTACCCACAAAGTTTTCAGGGGCCTGATATCTTCTCTTAAAGTAAAACTGTATAAATCCATGCCGCCTTTGCTGTCGCTTCTGTCGCTGGCATAGTAAGCAGTTTTGCCATCGGCCGCAACAATTAATGAGCCTTCATCATCAATGGTATTTATTGGGTAACCCAAATTTTCTGCTTCCAGCCAACTGCTGTCATTTACTTTTTTGCTGTAGAATAAATCTGTCATTCCATATCCTTTATGACCATTGCTGTTGAAATATAATGTTTCATTATCTGCATGCATAAAAGGGCAGCTTTCATCGCCGCTGGTATTTACTGCTTCGCCCAAATTTTCGGCACGGCTCCATTTTCCGTTTGGCAGCCGGTGTGTTACCCAAATATCCTTTCCGCCAAGGCCGCCAGCCTGGCTGCTGGCAAAATACAAATCTCTTTTATCGGGAGAAAGTGACGGTGATGATTCCCAGAAATCTGTATTGACAATGGCACCTAAATTTTCTGCTTCGCTCCACCCGTTTTTTGTTTTGTAAGAAATATATAAATCACAACTGCCCTGTCCTTCGGGATAATTGCAGCCGGTAAAAATTATCCATTGCCCGTCCTGCGAAATATTCTGGGCGCCTTCATTCAAATTGGTATTTACTTTACCAGCCAATGGTTTTGCATTGCTCCATTTGCCGTCAATAAAATTACTTTCGTAAAAATCTTCATCATTGTTTACCCGGCGGGTGAACACCATTTTACTTCCATCAATAACCAGCGAAGGAAAATATTCCAGTGCATTGGAGTTGATGCTGTCGCCTAAATTCTGCGGAGCAAAAACATAATTGTTTGCAGGGTGTTTTTTATCGTAATCAACAGCAAATTCATAAGCGCCCTTCCTGTAGTTACCGGCTTTTATACTTTGCTGATTCAGTTTTGGGGTTTGTAAAAATTCATTCACTGTATTCAGCGCCTGCTGAAATTTTCCTGTGCCGGCCAGCGAAATAGAGTAGGGGAGCAAATATGTTTTTGAATAAACCGAATCCATCTTCAATCCGGTTTCAAAATCATGCACAGAAGAATCGTACTTTTTTAGATTGGCATAAATGCCTGCCCTTGATAAAAATGCATCCACAAATTTTGGATCAATTGCAATTGCCTGGTTGATGTGCTGAATGGCTGCACAATATTTTCCGTCAACTGCTTCTTCATAAGCCTGCCCATAAATGTCACCGGCTTTTTTATTTACTTTTTCGGGGTCGTACCACTGTGCTTGTGAAATAAGAAATAAGAAATTTAAAATAAGAAATAAGAAAGTATGGATAATGTATGACTTGTGCTTTTTCATTTAATCTGTTTCTGAATTGAAGATAAAAAGAAACAAGGTTGTTTTATTCTTTACTGCCGAATTATAACATTTTCTTTTACGGTACATTGATGTATTTATGCAACTGAAGCGATAATTCCCACTTAGGATGGTTCTTTATATAATCAATGATTAACGGAGTAACAATGGCAGCTTTGTCCCATTCAGGCTGCAGGTATAATTTACAATCAGGCGAAACCAAGGCAGCATACTTTTCTGCCCAGTCAAAATCTGAGTTATTAAATACTACCACTTTTAATTCATTGGCCACAGGAAGAATTTCCGGTAATGGTGCTTTAAATTTTTTGGGCGATAAACATATCCAATCCCATGTGCCGCTTAAAGGATGAGCACCGGATGATTCAATATTTGTTTTTAATCCGTCATTTTGTAATGCAGCAGTAAGTTCATCAAGATTGTGCATCAATGGTTCGCCACCCGTAATCACTACTATCTCTGCAGGTGTTTTTTTTACTTCTGCTATCAGGCTCTCAATTTCCATCTTTGGATGCTTCTCAGCATCCCAGCTATCTTTTACATCACACCACACACAGCCAACATCGCATCCACCGAGCCTTATAAAGTAAGCAGCTTTTCCCTGGTGAAAACCTTCGCCCTGCAGCGTATAAAAATGTTCCATCACCGGCAGCGGATGTGTAATTAATTCTAAAGAATCTTGAACGGCCAATTTTTAATTTTTAATTTTTAATTCTTCATTTGAGAAGCATTGAAAGTATTCATCATCAGTGCAGCAATCGTCATCAATCCCACACCACCCGGCACGGGTGTTATGTAACTGCATTTTGGAGCTACATTTTCAAAATCAACATCGCCTTTAATGGCAAAGCCACTTTTTTTTGTTGTATCAGCCACTCTTGTTATTCCAACATCAATTACAACGGCATCTTCTTTTACCATATCTGCAGTTAAAAATGCCGGCTTGCCTAAAGCTGCCACAATAATATCTGCCTGCAAACAAATTTCTTTAAGATTAGGTGTGCGACTGTGACAAATTGTAACGGTGCAATTGCCGGGATATTTATTCTGGCTTAATAAAATACTCATGGGCCTGCCCACAATATTGCTGCGGCCAATCACAACCGCATGTTTACCGCCGGTTTCAATTTTATAATGTTCCAGCATTAATAAAATTCCATAAGGCGTTGCCGGAATAAATGTCTTTAAGCCTTGCACCATTTTACCAATACTCACCGGGTGAAATCCATCTACATCTTTATTGGGGTTAATTAAGTTGATAATTTTTTCTTCGCTGATTTGTTTGGGCAAAGGGAGTTGGACCAAAATGCCATCCACCTCATCGTCAATATTTAATTTTTTTATTGTATCAATCAATACTGATTCTTCCACAGTTTTTTCTAATCGTATAAGGGTGCTTTTAAAACCAATTTCATTGCAGGTTTTCACTTTGCTGGCCACATAAGTTTCGCTGGCGCCATTACTGCCAACGAGTACCGCAGCCAGGTGTGGATTTTTTTTTCCTTCTGCCTGCAGCATCCAGGTTTTAGTTTTCAATTCATCTTTAACCGCCTGAGAAACTAATTTTCCGTCTAATATTTGC
>JANNAM010000196.1:0-10150 GCA_031384415.1 Bacteroidota bacterium | reverse complement strand
AAATATTTTTATCTGCAAGCCCTTTTAATTGTGCTGCAGAAGCACCGGATTTTTTTAAAAGGTCTGGCTGCGTAACATCGCCAACAGTTTTTTGCAGGTGCAAATATGCCAGCAATAATTCCATTTGTTTTGCCGCACCCTTCCAGTCATTCAATTTTTTACTCAGCTCTTCTTCATTATTATAAACAGGATTCAGCAAAACATAATTTTCCTTTTTTGCCTTGTATCTTTCGTCCATTGCTTCCCAAACAATGCAAACCTTTTTATCAATCAGTTTTTTTATTACCGGATAAACATGGGTAACGTCCAGCAATTGCTGCACTTCAGAAAGCCGCAGTTCTTTTTTTATCAGTAAAGCTTCTGCCACTATAAATTCTTCATCGCCCAAATGAGAAAAATCATCACCTGCTTCATCGTTGTAAACCAAAACCGTTTCGCTGCTCAGTTTAAAATGAGTGGGCAATGCAGCCGCCATCACTTCTCCCTCGCTGCACATATAATATTGTGCCATCCATTGCCACAGCTGCAGTTGCTGCGGATATAAAATGGGTTCATCATCCAGCACATTGAAAATTTCTTTGGTTTCGTAAGCCGGTTTTTTATCGAACACATTTTTTATTATGCCGGCATATTTTTTATTTCTCAGTTCCACTTCCACCCTGCAGCCGGGCAACAGTTTTTCTAATAAATGAACGGGAACCGCATAAGTATAATTAACAGGCAATGCAAGCGGCAAAATTACTTCTGCCCAAAAACCTGAGGAAGGTTCGGTAAATAGAATATTTGTTTTGCTATTAGTCAAAATAATAAAATAGAAAATATCAGTGCTAATCAGTTGTATCGGTCAAAATCTGTGTTCTATTACCAATCCAGGTTGCTTTATATTTTATCAAGCCTGCTTCCATAATATTATAAACCTTTTGTTTCAATGCATCCACATCTCCTATAACCAACCCTTCTGTTTCTATTTCTGCTAAATATACAGCCCTTGATTTGCCGGGTGTAAAAGAAAAAAAATTTTCAGGGTTAATTCTGTCGTAAGCATCTAAAAACAAAACCGGCTTAATGGGAGTTTGTGTTTCAATAGCAATCCTGAAAGCGCCGTCGTAAAATTCTTTCAGTGGTTTGCCGGTTGTATTAAAAGTTCCCTCGGGGCTTATCACCACCGTAATATTTCTCTTTAAAATAGATTTTAGCTGCATCACACTTTTTGCCCTGTTGGCAGGATTGTTTCTGTCCACCATGACCACTGCCCGTTTATACAAAAAACCAAAAACAGGAATTTTTGCCATCTCTGCTTTTCCCAAAATACGAACATGCTGCCTTCGCACAGCTTTCATAATAATGGGAATGTCCAGGTACGATATATGATTAAACACAATCACAGATGGTTTGGTTCTGTCATGTGGTGCTTCATAATAATTACGGTGAAAAATGCCGGCCAGCGGAAAAATACAATCGGCCCAAAGGCGGCAAAGCTTGTAAATCATATTTCCGCCCCTTATTTTGCCAAAAAAAGAGGCAATTACCACAAACGGAAAAATTAAGAACATGAACACGAGGAAAAGAAGGAAACCGTAAACCGTAAGCAGTATTTTGCCGAATTTTATAAAATAGCTCATAAAGGACAGCGAAAATAGACAGTTTACCTGTTAAAAAACAGCTTTTTGCAGTTATTAAACAGGCAAATTGACGGCTTAATCTTGTGGGTATAATTTTTTTCTCATCAATGCCGCTTTTAAGGTGTTTTACCTTACCTTTGCCGTCCTAAAAACAGGAAATTATGTTAGCAGTAGTAAAAATAGCCGGCCAGCAATTTAAAGTGAAAGCAGGCGACAGTTTGTACGTTCCTCACCTGGAAGGTAAAAACGGTGATATAGTAGAATTTGCCGAAGTGCTGATGACCGAAAACGACGGAAACGTTGCTACAGGTTCGGCAGTAAAAGCAATTGTGAAAGCTGAAATTATCGGCGATCTTGTAAAAGGCGAAAAAGTAATTGCCTTTAAAATGAAAAGAAGAAAAGGTTTCCGCAAAAAACGTGGACACCGTACTCAATATACCCACATCAAAGTAACAGGTATCGCTTAAAAAAAGTTGACTTGTTAATTAGTTAATAAGAGTTCTAATTAATCAGTTTTAAAACTTATAAACCAGTAAACATTTAAACTTATAAACTTCTTAAGATGGCACATAAAAAAGGTGAAGGCTCCGTAAAAAATGGAAGAGATTCACACAGCAAAAGATTAGGTGTAAAAATTTTTGGCGGACAACCTGCAATTGCAGGTAATATTATCATCCGTCAGCGTGGTACCGTTTATCATCCCGGAAAAAATGTTGGTGTGGGAAGAGACTTTACCATCTTTGCATTAACAGATGGTGTGGTAGAATTCAAGAAAGGAAAAGGTGATAAAACATTTGTTTCTGTCAGTTCTGTAGAAGCAACAGCTTAAAAATTCTTTTAAATTTTTTTGGTAGTTAAAAAAATGTAGCTACATTTAAGTATTATTTACTAACCAATTAAATTTAAAAAAATGGCAACAAAGAAAAAAGCAGCTGCAAAAAAAGCCGCTCCAAAGAAAAAAGCCGCTCCTAAAAAAGCTGCTCCAAAGAAAAAAGCTGCTAAGAAAAAGTAAGCTTTGGCTTTTAAAAAAGCAAAATGAATATGAAAGTCCTGGTAATTTACCAGGACTTTTTATTTGTATTACTTTACCAATTGCATTGCAGAAATAATGATTGATTTGTTTTAGAATTTTATCTTTACTTTTTACTTACAATGGACAATTACCAGATAGCCGATAATTTTTCACTCCTATCCAAACTGATGGATATACATGGTGAAAACAGCTTTAAAGCAAGGTCGTATGCAGCAGCAGCATTTAACATAGAAAAATTGCCTGTGCAGCTTAGCGAAACCGCACGGGAAGAGCTTTTCAGCATAAAAGGTATTGGAGAAAGTACCGGCAAAAAAATTATTGAACTGCTTGAAACAGGCGAACTGAAAGTGCTGCAGGAGATGATTGCAAAAACGCCACCGGGTGTGATGGAAATGCTCAGCATAAAAGGCATTGGCCCTAAAAAAATCTCGACAATCTGGAGAGAAATGGAGATTGAAACTGTTGGTGAACTTTTATATGCCTGCCAGGAAAACCGGTTAAAATTATACAAAGGCTTTGGCGAAAAAACACAGCAGAATATTATTGAAACAATTGAATTTTATTTTCACAACAAAGGAAGTTTTTTATTTGCACAGGTAGAAGTAATTATACCACAAATAAAAAATTATCTCGAAAAAATATTTGCTCCGTCCCTTGTTCATGTTACCGGCAATTACCGCAGGCAGGAGACAATTATAGATGAATTGGAGTTTGTGGTGAATAATTCGAATAATTTTATTAAACCAAAAATGCTGTCGACAAACCCTCCCGAACTGCTGGAAGAAAAAGAAAATACATTACTGTATAAATTACAAAACGGATTAAGGCTGCGTTTTTATACAGGCGATAAAAATTTTAATGAATGTTTATTTTTTACAACCGGCTCAAAAGAATTTACTGATGCATTTGTTGAAAATTTCCCTGATGTCAATTTTAAAATTGAAGATGATAAAACGGATAAAGATTTTTTTGAACAGGCAAACATTCAATACATAGAACCGGCATTAAGAGAAACTGAAAGTATTATTGAAAAAGCGAAATCAAAAAATATTACTGCAGCCATTCAGCCAGCAGAAATTAAAGGCATCATACACAGCCATAGCAACTGGAGCGATGGAAGCAACACAATTGAAGATATGGCAAAAGCTGCCTTTGCAAAAGGGCTGGAATATCTTGTTATAAGCGACCACAGTAAAAGCGCTTTTTATGCCAATGGCTTATCAGAAGAAAGAATAAAGCAGCAACATCTCTATGTTGACGAATTAAACAATAAACTGGCGCCTTTTAAAATCTTTAAAAGCATTGAAAGCGATATTTTAAACGACGGCAGCCTCGATTACACCAATTCCATCCTTTCCACCTTCGATTTGGTAATTGCCTCTGTGCATTCAAACCTGAAAATGCAGGAAGAAAAGGCAATGCAACGGCTAATAACTGCTATTGAAAACCCTTATACTACTATTTTAGGCCACATGACCGGCCGTTTATTGCTTAGCCGAAAAGGTTACCCGGTAAATCATAATAAGATAATTGATGCCTGTGCGGCCAATAATGTAGTGATTGAGTTAAATGCCCATCCCAGCCGCCTCGACATTGACTGGCGGTATATTGATTATGCACTTGAAAAAAATGTTCTCATATCCATTGACCCCGATGCCCACACCCTTGAAGGATTTGACGACACCCGTTACGGCGTATTGGTGGCTCAAAAATCATTGCTGACTAAAGAAAGAAACCTTAGTAGCTTTAATTTGAAGGAATTTGATCAATTTTTAACCAGCAGAAAAATGTTAAAAGGCATTTAGTTCCTTACAAACGCATAACCAAAACAAATTTGGGGAAAAACTTTCTGTAAATAATTTGAAGCAAAGGCATTTTGCCTTATTTTTGCACTCCGTTAAAAAAACGGACAGGAGATTTGGTAGCTCAGTTGGTAGAGCAATACACTTTTAATGTATGGGTCCTGGGTTCGAGTCCCAGCCAGATCACTAAAGCAGCGAAAGCTGCTTTTTTTATTAATAATATCTACCACCAGCCAAACTCTCTTATTTTTGCCAATAACTGCTTTTTATGACCGATTTTTTTAAAGACAAAGTAGTAGCCATCACAGGCGGCAGCGATGGAATAGGCAAAGCGCTGATTGATGCCCTTGTACCATTGGGTGCTAAAATTGCCACCTGCGGACGCAACCAGGATAAATTATACAGACTGCAGGTTGAATATTCCAACAAACCACTACATACTATTGTATGCGACGTTAGCAGGCTTGAAGATTGCGAAAGATTCATCGAATCTACCATTGAAACTTTTGGCGGCATAGATATTCTTATTAACAATGCAGGCATTTCAATGAGGGCTTTATTTAAAGATGCAGACATTGATGTAATAAAAAAACTGATGGACATTAATTTTTATGGCACGGTTTACTGCAGTAAACTGGCACTTAACTCTATCATTGAAAGAAAAGGAACCATTGTAGGTGTATCGTCCATTGCAGGATACAGAGGTTTGCCGGCACGTACCGGTTATTCTGCAAGTAAATTTGCACTCAATGGCTTTTTAGAAGCATTAAGAGTGGAACTGATGGACAGCAATGTAAATGTAATGTGGGTTTGTCCCGGATTCACCTCGTCAAACATCAGAAAAGCTGCCCTTACCGAAAAAGGCAATGCCCAGGGAGAAGGGCCAATGAATGAAAACGATATGATGAGTGCGGCTAATTGTGCCAGGCATATTTTAAAAGCAGTTGAAAAAAAGAAAAGAACTTTAGTACTTACATTTAATGGCAAACGGACGGTATTTATGAATAAATTTTTTCCGGCATGGACAGATAAATTAGTCAGGAAATTTTATTTTAAAAACGGCGAACTCATTAAATAGAAAAAACAACGAACACAACCACATGCCATTACTTACCCTTACCAGCGATATTGGCCAGCAGGATTTCCTGGTGGGTGCAATAAAAGGGCAGTTACTGCTGACAAACAAAGATTTTTCCATTGTTGATATTTCGCACCAGCTTTCACCATTTAATTATGCACAGGCAGCTTACGTTTGCAGGAATGCGATGAAAAATTTTCCGCCCGGCACTTTTCATTTGATATTGGTTAACTTATTTGACGAAAAGCCCGAACACATGCTGCTGGCAGAACACAACGGACACTTTATCGGCTGTGCCGACAACGGCCTGCTCACCATGATACTGGAAGAAGCACCACAAAAAGTAGTGGCACTTGAACTGGAAAAAGACAAACAGAAAAATACTTTGTACTGCACTGCTGTTTTTGCAAATGCATTTGATGCCATTGCAGCAGGCATTAAAATAGAATCTACCGGCGATTCATCGGTTGTTATCAAAGTAAAAAATCCATTGCGGCCTTTGCTCGGCAACGACTGGATTGAAGGGCAGATTATTTTTATAGATAACTTCGAGAACGTAATTGTAAACATTAACAAAGAAGAATTTGAAGAGCAGCGCAAGGGGCGTAGTTTTAAAATTGTTTTTAAAAGGGACGAAGTAATAGAAAAAATAAGTGAAACTTATGCTGATGTGGCAGAAGGTGAAAAACTTGCCTTGTTCAATTCTGGTGGCTATCTCGAAATTGCAATCAACAAAGGAAATGCAGCCGGCTTATTTGGCCTGCAAGGATTTTCAGAAAAACAGGTGCAAAGCAACCGCTTGTTTTACCAGACTGTGAAGGTTTATTTTGAGTAAACAACAACCAACTGACTTTTTTAAAAAACATATCATCGGGCCAGGAAACTGATAAAGAACTGGTAGCTGCTTTTAAACAAAGCGGCAACACAGCCCATTTAAGTACACTTTACCAGCGGCATATGGACCTGGTGTTTGGTGTGTGCCTCAAATATTTTAAAGACGCCGAAAAAAGCAAAGATGCGGTGATGGAAATTTACATTGAACTAAGCACCAAGCTTAAAGTGCATGAAGTGGAGCATTTTAAAGGCTGGCTGCATGTTCTGGCACGAAATTATTGCCTTATGCAGCTAAGAAGCCCCCGCAACCTGAAAACCACAGAATTTAACCCGGCCTTTATGCAATCAGAAGAAAATACGCATCTGATTGGCGAGCAGGAAGAAAAAGAAGAAAATTTTAAGAAAATGGAGGCCTGCATGGAAACTTTGCCCGAAGAGCAGAAACAATCTGTGCAGCTTTTTTACCTGCAAAACAAATGTTATAACGAAATTGCAGCAATAACCGGATACGACTGGAACAAAGTGAGAAGTTATATTCAAAACGGAAGAAGGAACCTAAAAATATGTATGGACGGAAAAAGTCAGGAATCGGAAATACGGAGTTAGGAATTAGGAATTCATTTTTAGAATTTTGTATTTCACTTTTAGAATTTTGTATTTAGAATTTAAACAATGTTAGAAAATAAAAATATCATTTACACCGCCGAGGATATACAAAAATATCTTTCCGGCAAAATGCCCCCCATAGAAATGAACGCTATGGAAAAAGCAGCATTGGATGATCCATTCCTGGCCGAAGCCCTCGAAGGCTACGATGCAATGAAGAACAAACACTGGGAACATACACTCATTACTTTAAGAGAAGAATTCAATACAGATAAAGGCGCAAAAGTTATTGCCCTCCCTAAAAAGAACAACAACTGGTGGAAGGCAGCTGCAGCAGTTTTATTACTGGCAGGCAGCGGTGCCATCATTTATAACCTTACAGAAAATAATAGTGCCGGCGAAAACAATAACAACAATAGCATTGCACAAAACATTCAACCAAACAAACCTACAGAGCAATCCGTAAAAAATGATACCCCTGCAACAACAGTAGTAAGCACACAAAAAAATGTTCCGGTTACAAAGCAACCACAAAAATCATTCATCTTTGCCAATACTGATGAAACCATTGCCAATGGAAGAACCGACAGCAATTTTATTTATACCCCTGCCAATAAATATACAGCAAGAGATAATACTGTTACCAATAAAATTTTAGAAAATGCTGTTGTAAAAGCAGAAGAAAAAAGCGTAACAGAAAATCCGTCATACCGTAATAACAGCAACGCAGCGCCGGTAACAGTTCAAAATACCAATTCAATAAATCCCGGCACAGTTGCAACAGATGACAGAGGTTTAAAACAAAAAAGAGAAGCCGATAATGTTTTTCAAACAAGAAAAGAACAGCAACTCAACCGCAGTTTTATAGCCCAGGTAGTGGGCCCCGATAATACCCCCCTGCCCTTCGCCAACGTAAATATAAAGAGTGAAAGTTTTGGCACTTATGCCGATGTAAAAGGAAATTTCAGGCTCGTATCTTCCGATTCTGTTTTAAATGTAGAAATTAAATCTGTTGGTTACGAACCCGTCAATTACACTTTAAGAAGTAACACTCCTTTCAATAAAATTGTACTTGCCGAGCAAAATAATATGGCATTAAATGATTTTGCAAAAGACAAAAAAAGCACCAGTAACAGTATCCGCCGCCCCAGGCTTTTAAAAGATACCATCATCAATGTGGAGCCTGCCGATGGCTGGGATAATTACAACACTTACGTAAACAACAACCTCGAAATACCCGAGGAAGTCACCAACAAAAACCTGCACGGCGAAGTAGAAGTATCTTTCGAAGTAGAAAAAAACGGCGCCATCAGCAATATAAAAGTAGACAAATCGCTCTGCAACGACTGCGACGAAGCCGCCAAACGCCTCATAGAACAAGGCCCTCAATGGAAAGTAAAATCCGGAAAGAAAGGAAAGGCAAAAGTGAAGGTGAAGTTTTAGATTTTTGTTTCCGACATTTGTTTTTCATAGCATCTCCGTTGCGTCGCACTCTTGTACCACATACCATTGGGCAACTTTCATCACAGCATAGTTGACCGAATTTTATTTGGCTTTTAGTTGTTAACTTCAGCATCGCTATCAACTTCATCTGGGCTGGACAAAAATCCCTGAGCTTTTGTTTGTTAACTTGTACTTTTACATCTTTATTGGGCAGCTGTTCGGGACTGGACGAGCAATAAATTACAACTCTGCAGCAAGTTCTGTTTGTTAGCGGTAAGAGTAACGAACAACATCATAAATGACAAAAATTCAAACAAAATGAAAAAGGCATCATTTATAGTATTAGTTATTATAGTATCCTTTCTTTCAGGTTTCGCATTTAAAACAATAATTACAAAACAAAATAATAAAACAGCAAAAATGAAAAAAGTAACGGGCGTTGGTGGCATTTTTTTCAAATGCAAAGACCCAAAAAAAATGACAGAATGGTATCAAAAAAATCTTGGTTTAAATACAAATCCATATGGGGCAACTTTTGAGTGGTATGAAGGTGCAGACAGTACAAAAAAAGGACAAACACAATGGACTCCGTTTCCTGAAACAACAAAATACTTTGAACCTTCAGCAAAAGACTTTATGATAAATTACAGGGTTGAAAATTTAATAGCACTTGTTGAGGAATTAAAAAATAATGGCGTAACCATTGTGGACACTATTGAAACTTACGACTACGGTAAATTCGTCCATATCCTTGACGCAGAAGGAAACAAAATTCAGTTATGGGAACCCCATGATTGAGTTTGACAAAATATTTTTCCCAGCCTGATTTTTACAGCATAAATTTAAAATAATAAAAATACTTGTGCAAAACCTCCTGTATAAAAACTCCTGGCATACAGTACAGCCAATCTAGTATCTTTAAAATGCTTTGTAAAAAATAATTCTGCCAATGCAGGTATTGTAAGCTCCCTTATAACTCGGCCATTTAAAAGTTGACAAAATTGTTAACTTTAAACTAAGGAGGTCGATTATGAAAAGAACAAAATTTACCGAAACACAAATTGTAAAATCAATTCAGGCACAAAAAAAAACCCCGACTAAATAAATAGTCAGGGTTCAATGAATATGGCAGCTACCTACTCTCCCACATTGTTGTGTAGTACCATCGGCCATGAGGGGCTTAACTTCTCTGTTCGGTATGGGAAGAGGTGAACACCCTCGGTAAAACCACCATAAGAAGATGGCTGTTCGCTAAAAGCTAAAAGCTGATAACTAACCGCTTAAAAAGTTAACATATTGGGATAAGTTATAAAAAACATAGTAATTGTTGTGATTATTTTGCTTTCCTTCTCCCCTTTAGGGGATGGGGGCAGAAAAATAAAAAAATAAAGCTTACGGGCAATTAGTACTACTCGGCTTCGATGTTACCACCCTTATACCTGTAGCCTATCAACGTCGTAGTCTCCGACGACCCTTAAAAGTAAACTCATCTTAAGGAAGGTTTCACGCTTAGATGCTTTCAGCGTTTATCCTGGCCACACATAGCTACTCTGCATTGCACTTAGCAGCACAACAGATACACCAGCGGTGTGTACGACCCGGTCCTCTCGTACTAAGGTCATGTCCTCTCAATTTACTAGCGCCCATCACAGATAGGGACCGAACTGTCTTGCGACGTTCTGAACCCAGTTCACGTGCCACTTTAATCGGCGAACAGCCGAACCCTTGGGAC
>JANNAM010000148.1:0-5352 GCA_031384415.1 Bacteroidota bacterium | reverse complement strand
TCCATTGCATGGCTTCATTAAAATCCCCATTGGTGTAGGTGAGTAACTGCAAAAAAAGATTCAGCAAAGTCTCAAACGGTCATTTGCCCTGGGTATTTGGATCGTCTTTACGAAAATTATCACCTAACATTTTTTTACGCTTTGGCCGGTCACAATGCGTCTGACGGTTTTAAACCGTCATACGATTTGAGACCGGCACCTAATAAAATTACGAAACAATTAATTCTGCCGTTTGGTTCGGGATAGAAATAAAAAAAACCTTCCGTAAATCGAAAGGTTTTTTTTCAGGATTAAAAAACTTAAGGAGTTTTTTTAGCGGGTGAATCTTTTTTTGTTGGATCCGGTTGGGGCGTATTTGTTAACACCTTTGGTTGCTCAACTGCCGGATTGGGCTGCGGTTTGGTAAACTGCATTTCCAATGCGGAGATATTTAATAAAAACCGTTGAGCGCCTTGTTCATCATATTGAAACTGGTCTCTTTTGTTTTCATCCAGTTGGTTGTAATATGCTATCTGCTGTTCCAGATCTTTTTTAACGCTCTTGTTAACCTTTGCTGCCAGCACCGTATCGCCGGCCCGGTATGCAGCGTATAAAAACTGCATCGAAATCTGGTTGTGGCGCTGGTTACGTGAAACCATGCCATAAGGCATATTTTCTTCCAGCATCATTTTATCGCATTTCTCCAGCAATTTTATTGCATCTTCTTTTCTTCCTGCATCGGCAAGCGAACCGGCAGCCTGTGCATAAGCCATACGGATGCTGTTTAGATGGCTCCGGTTTTCTTCGTCATAATAAACACCGGGTATGTTGGCATTGCCAAATTCAAACTTCTTCATCATTTTATCCATCACCCAGTCTTTGTTAACATCAGCATTTTTAACAGGAACCAAACGGTAAGTCATTCCATCTATACGCAGGTAATCCTGAAAACCCAGCTGTTCGTAAGGGGATGTAAAATAAATGGGACGGTCCCATTTATTGCCTGCAATAATGCAAAGAATGGCAAGGTCATTTTTATAAACATCACTCTTGGGTATATCAAAAGCTACTTCACTCACTACGCTGTCATTTGCATTTACGGTTCCGTTGGCTCTTACTTTATTTATATCAACAGGTATAAAAACTTTTTGGGTAGGGAAAGTATTTAAAGGTGTCCCGTCGTTGCCAATTACTGTTTTCATTTTATCATCGCTGCCAATATAATCTTTGATGATGGTATATAAATCCATCCTGGTACTGGCCAAACCGCTTCTTTCATTATAGTAAACAGCATCTCTTTTGCTGCCCTGAATTTGTTCGTCGGATAATATTACATCGGTGGGGGCGCTTTCATTTACTTTATAACGCAGTTCATTAATATACCAGTCGGTGCCCAGCAGGCTTTGGTTTATTACCCTGATGTCTTTTCTGATGCCTTCCACTTCCTGTGCATACCAAAGCGGATAAGTATCATTATCGCCAAAAGTAATCAGGATGGCATTTTTGTCGCAGCTTTCTAAATAATCTTTTGCAAGGTCACGGGCCAGCACTTTTTTGCTGCGGTCATGATCGTCCCATTCCTGACTGGCCATTAAAATGGGCACGGCCAGCGCACAAACTGCTGCAGCAATGCCGGTGGCTGTCATTTTATTTTTTACAAAGCCTGCAAATAATTCTTTTACATAAAGCACACCCAAACCAATCCATATTGCAAATGCATAGAACGAACCCACATAAGCATAATCCCTTTCTCTGGGCTGGTTGCCTGCCTGGTTAAGATATAAAACAATGGCAAAGCCGGTGAAGAAAAACAGCAGGCCGGTTATAAAAAAGTCTTTTTTATCTTTTAGCAATTGATAAACCAGGCCAAGTATGCCCAGTATTAAAGGCAGCATAAATAATGTGTTATTGGCCTTGTTGTTTTTTATGCTGTCGGGCAGTTTGCTCTGGTCGCCCAGGCGCATGTTGTCTAAAAAGCCAATGCCCGAAATCCAGTTGCCGTCTCTTACGTTGGCCATGTTGATGCCCTGTATATCGTTTTGTTTGCCGGCAAAATTCCACATAAAGTAACGCATGTACATCCAGCCTACCTGGTATTGTGTAAAGAAGCTGATATTTTCGGGCATGGTCGGTTTGCGGTCCTGCCAAACGCCGTCTTTATCCCTTTCTATACCCATAAAACTTCTGTAATAATCCATGTGGCCCTGGTCATTGCTGCGATCCCACATACGTGGGAAAAAATGTAAATCTTCAGAACTAAAAATATAATCAGCCTTGCGGCCATTTTTTTCGTAACCGTTTTTTGTTTTTACATAAGTTTCGGTTACATCAAGGTCCTGTGGTTGTGCAGTAAAATCCTGGCCGTATAAAATGGGCCAGTCGCCATATTGTTCACGGCTTAAGTAACCAACCAAACTTACGGGGTTATCTACATTGTACATATCCACCGAAGGGTTGGCATTGGAACGAACCATGGTGGTAAAATAAGAAGAGAAACATCCTATTACCATAAAAGCAAAACTCCACAATCCCAATTTTAGAAAGTTCCAGTTTTTCTTTTGTGCAACCCTGAGACCGATATAAATTAAGGCACTGATAAAAACAAAGAAGAAAGAAAACCCAAAAAAGAAAGGCGTTTTTAGGCTGTTAACAAAGAATATGTCGAAATTGCCTGCAGCTTTAATTGTCCATACAATAACAACTTTTTGCACAACCCCGGTAATAACGCAACCAAGAGCAAATGCCCAAAAAGTTCCCCATTTGGTTGCTTTGTAACGTTTAAAATAATATATCATTACAATGGCCGGAATGGTAAGCAGGTTCAATAAATGCACACCAATTGATAATCCCATCAGGAAAAACATAACAATAATCCATCGGTCGGCCCTGGTAAAGTGGCCGGTAATTCCCTGCTTTTGTTCATCATCAACGCTTTGTTCCCATTTTAAAATGCACCAGAAAACAACGGCAGTAAAAAAGGAAGACAGTGCATATACTTCGCCTTCCACGGCACTGTACCAAAATGAATCTGAAAAAGTATAAGCCAAAGCGCCAACAACTCCTGCGGCCATGATGCCGAAGATTTTTTCACTGGTTAATTCTCCACCTTCTTTATTTACGAGTTTACGGGCAAAATGAGTAATGCTCCAGAAAAGGAATAAAATGGTGAAACCGCTTGCCAGTGCACTCATCAGGTTGATGCCGGTGGCGGCATGCTGTGGCCCAAAGGGAGCCATAAACAAACGGCCGATTAAAACAAACAATGGCGCTCCCGGCGGATGCGGAATTTGTAATTTATAAGCACTGCTGGCAAACTCGCCGCAGTCCCAAAAACTGCCGGTGGCTTCCATTGTCATAATATAAACTGAGCAGGCAATGATGCAAACGAGCCATCCGGTAATGTTGTTGATACGTTTAAAACTCATATAGATTTTGGTTATAGGTTGGCAAATATAATCATGTTTACCGGTTGGAGTTTGCTGTTAACTATTTTTTTGCAGCCTCACCTCCCCGAACTTCGTTCCTTACTCTCGCTTTCGCTCAGTAACCTCTCCAAAAGAGAGGAGGCGGCGAACAAAACATATCCGGGCTATCTATCTTCCACATTATTATCTATTCTGTTTTCACCAATGAATTGAAGTTTCAGCCTTTTCAATCAATCTTCGCTAAAGTCTTCTACTTTTCCCTTCCCCTTCGGGGAAGGTTAGGATGGGGCTTTTTGGAGATAGCGGGCTGTATCTTTGCTTTAATGAAAAAAGCATTTCTCCAGCTTCATATTGCCGTTTTTTTGGCAGGGTTTACTGCAATACTTGGCAAGCTTATTAAACTCAATGAAGGAATGCTGGTTTGGTACAGGCTGTTGCTTACAGTAGTTACACTTTTCTTTTTGCTGTATTTTAAAAAACAATTGCAGCGGCTTGCTTTTAAAGATGCCATTAAAATTTTTGGAGTGGGAACTATTGTTGCCATTCACTGGGTAACATTTTACGGAAGTGTAAAGTATGCCAATGTTTCGGTGGCATTGGTTTGCTTTAGCGCTACTGGTTTTTTTACTTCTTTTTTTGAACCGGTAATTTTAAAAAGAAAAATCATCTGGCCCGAAGTATTGCTGGGCCTGCTGGCAATAGCTGGCATTGTAATTATTTTCGATTTTCATCCGCAGTACAAAATGGGTATCATCTTCGGTATCATCTCTGCCATGGGCAGCGCCCTTTTTCCCATTTACAATAAAGAATTGCTAAAAAAGTTTACTCCAGAAATTGTTACGCTGTATGAAATGGGGGGCGGATTGATTGCATTAAGTTTTTTGGTGCCATTGTATCTTTTACAGTTTCCGGCAGCTTATTATTTACCTACGCCGAGCGATTGGTGCTGGTTGCTGGTACTTGCATGGCTTTGCACTGTGCTTAGTTTTATTTTGCAGTTAAATGCCCTGAAAAAAATATCGGCTTTCACGGCCAACCTCACTTACAATTTAGAACCTGTTTACGGAATCATTCTGGCTTTTATCTTTTTTAAAGAAAACGAAGAACTGAACCAATGGTTTTATTTAGGACTGGCATTTATATTATTGGCCATTATTTTGCAGATGTACCGAATCTCAAAACCTAAACCTTCAAATCTATAAAAAATCAATTTCAGTATCCATCTTTGCAAATGCCCTGAACATTGCGCTGACACCACAGTAAGTTTCCTGCGATAAGTTTACTGCTTTTACCATTTTTGGTTTATCAGCTTCTGCTACTTTTATTTTGTAAGTAACTTTTACCATATTGTAAAATTTGGGATGCTCAGTTGTTAGCGCTGCATGAACATCTATACTGAAATCGCTGTATTCAACTTTCATTTTATCCAGTATAGAAACAACATCCATTCCGGTGCATCCGGCCAGCGAAGCCAGCATCAGCCGCTTGGGACTTGGGCCGGTGTCGCCACCGCCTTCATCTGCATTGGTGTCCATTATTACATTGTGGCCGTTGATGTTTGCAGTAAAAGCCATGCCTTCGTTAAAAACAGTGTTTACTGAATGTGTCGTCATTTATATTGGTTTTAAGGTGAAAATTAAAGTTGCGTAACCTGCGTTTTCAACATGCTCAATGCGTATTTCATGTTTGCCGCCCAGTTCAATCACTGCATTGTGGTGTGAATCTTGGTCGTTCACATATTTTGAAGCGTCCCAAAAATCAATTACGGGTTTGCCATCTACAAACACTTTCACCAAATCATCAGCAGTGATACCAAGATTGTAATAACCTTTTTCTACATTAATGGTTGCAGCAGCTACGGTTGCAAAACTGTCTGCAGGTAATTGTTTGCCAATGGAGCCCCACCAGGTGTAATGGACAGAGCAATGGTATTATCACTGTTACTTCC
>JANNAM010000147.1:0-1645 GCA_031384415.1 Bacteroidota bacterium | reverse complement strand
ATTTGGTTTGCTTCTTCTGAAAATGGTGTTTTTCGCTATGATGGAAAAACGATTATCAATATTGCAGAAAAGGTAGGTTTGGGAAAAAACTATGCTGGAGGCATGGCACAGGATAAAGCCGGAAATATGTGGTTTACTATGGAAAACGGCATTTGTAAATATGATGGAAAAACTATAACGGAATACTTCCCAAAAGATGGATTAGGCGGAACTGATTTTTGGGGCATATATATAGAACAGTCCGGTATTATTTGGGTTACAGCCCGAGGCAGTACTACGAGATTTGATCCTTTTGTTTCCATTTCAAATTCAAAAGCATTTACTGTGTATACAGTAAAAGACGGACTTAATTGTTGTGTTCAAAGTATGTATCAAGACAGGGCAGGAAATATGTGGTTTGGTACGGGAGAAGGACTCTATCGATTTGATGGCAAACGCTTTTATCAAGTTAAACAAAATGGCCCTTGGTAGTATAAACATTTTTAGACGACATAATAGAATTGAAAAACTAATATGTGGAGAATAGCACGAACGCACAACAAAAGGTTTTGTGCAATTGGGGCATGACGTTGAAGCAATCATGGTCAGTACATATCCAGGCTTTATATTCGGCGGACGGAATTCTGTTGGGCAGTAGTGCTAACAATCAACTTTTAATAAATTTAGCTTCAGTTCCGGGCGGACAGTTGGTCAATTCCCCAACTGCACAAAGCCTCGAACGTTGCCTAACAATGTAAAAAATAGAATCAAGATTAACTACTAAAAAAATACAATAAAATGGCACTTATCAATCCTCACATCAACTTCAATGGAAATGCCGAAGAAGCATTTACATTTTACAAATCTGTTTTCGGTGGAGAGTTCTTAAAAATTATGCGTTTTAAAGACATAGCAAGTGCTGAATTTCCAGTAGCAGAAAATGAGGCGAATAAAATAATGCACATTGCTTTACCTATTGGCAAAAACATTTTAATGGCTAATGATGTTCCTGAAATTTTAGGACGGGTAGACGAAAACGAAAACAGAAGTAAAATTTCAATAAGCGCAGAAAGCAAAGAAGAAGCCGACAAATTATTCAACGGAATTTCAGCAGGTGGGGAAATAGAAATGCCTATTTCTGACAGTCCCTGGGGGTCATATTTTGGAATGTTTAGAGACAAATATGGTATTGAGTGGATGGTGGACTTTGACCCAAAAAATAAAGTGCAATTGTAACCGAAGTAAAACAACGAACCGCTAGCTCTCGAATAAAAAAAATCGTACCCACCCACATTTTGTGGCTTATGTTCCCGATAAAAATCGGGACACATTGGGTTAGTAATGGCAGCAACCCTCTCTCTAACTTATCCTTTATTGCTTTACCAGTCTGAAGCTTTGTCTTTTGTTGCCTGCCTGCACATCCAGCAAATACAAACCATTGGCAAAGCCAGACTCCTGCAAATGAATACCCAGCTTCTGCACAAAGCCATTGGCTGTTAACTGGTATTGCTTCACGGTTTTGCCGGTAACATCAATCACTTTTACCGTGATGGCTTCTCCATCACTGGCCTGGTAAGTAAGGTTAAACAGGCCTGCTGAAGGATTGGGAAATACCTGCCAGCTTATTTCTTCATTAAACACTACGGGGCGGATAGCTGAATATTTA
>JANNAM010000144.1:0-14613 GCA_031384415.1 Bacteroidota bacterium | reverse complement strand
TTTGTTTTAATTACTTTGGCTACTTTATTGGTTGCCAGTGTTGGGTCCGTTACAATGGTTGATTGCTCGGCGCCACCAAAACCAACTACTCCGTAATTGACGGTTGCATCATCAAAAGTAACGGGCAGGTTCATCTGGGTTTGTGCAAATGAAATGGCAGTAACGAACAGAGTGCAAAAGAAAAGATAAAACTTTTTCATTTTTATTAATTTTTATAATCAGGGAATAACAATCAAATTGACTTTGCAAAAAATTGTTGTGTGCAAGCCCCGGTATATGAAATACATGGAAGCAAAGCAGCGGTTACAATTATGGAATCATTTTATATACCCTCACATAATCTACCTGCATTTTGGCGGGAAAAATGGTATTGTCCACTCCCTGAACTCCTCCCCAGTCTCCGCCAACAGCAATGTTTAAGAGTAAATGTTGTTTTTTATCAAAAGGCCATACTGTAAAACCCTTGCCTTCATTAATAAACTCAAAATATTGTACTCCATCTATATAACTCCTGATTGCATAGGGTGTCCAGTCAATTCGATAAATATGAAATACATCGGTTGCATCCGGAATTATTTTGTTGGCCGTTTTTTGTGTATTTCTTGTATGGTTATAAGCAGATGTATGAACACTGGAATGTATTTTATTAGGATCATATCCTACTTCCTCCATGATATCAATTTCTCCTGAAGCAGGCCAGTTGCCATATTGCTGATCTGTTGAAAGCATCCATATTGCAGGCCAGGTACCCCTGCCTTTTGGCAATTTTGCCTTTACTTCAAACCGTCCATATAAAAAATCACCCTTGCCTTTTGTAACCATTCTTGCTGAAGTATATTCTCTTCCTGAATTATTTTCTTTTTTTGCTTCAATAACAAGGTTGCCGCCAGATACACTGGCATTTCCGCTGCCGGTATAATACTGCAATTCATTATTACCCCAACCCGATCCTCCAACATCGTAACCCCATTTAGTTGCATCGGGGACACCAGTACCATTAAAGTTATCCTCCCACATTGGAGTTGTTTCAAACGCCCAGTTTTTATCAACCGGCGGATCTACGGGGGCGATGATTGGTATTTCCTTTTTATCTGTGCAAGCAAAAAGAGCGGCACATAAGAGTATGATAATTGAGTTCATTTTAAAATTATGTAGCATGATGAAATAGTTTTATAGTATGAATTTGAATTGAAAGACTGTGCCAGATCCATTACCAGCTCTTAAAACAAGTGTATTGGCAGTAATGGAAATAATACGATAAACATTTTCAGGAGGCACATCGGTGGTTCCAATAAAAATTGCTGGCGGTGTGGATGGCAATTGAACGGCAGCAATTCCTGCTACTCCTCCTGTAACCGGCCCAAACCCATAAGCATTATTATAAGACCTGTCACTGCCGCAATTGTAATTAGGAGCGATATTACCCCCGTTAAATGTAGAGCCGTTGGCATTATAGACTATTAAATTACCCACAGTAAAAGTGTACCGGTCATCTACCTGGCAGGGGTCTAAAGCACCGCCTGCAAAATATTGTGATGGGTTGGCTTCTGTGCCAACAATAATTGCATTGGCCCCGGGTGTGGGATCTAATTTCCAGGTTTTGCTGCTGCCTCCATTTAAAAGCAGATTGATGTCTGCCAGAGTCAGGCTAACAACTTTTTTCATTTTTATTTCTAATCTTACTCCCCCGGTTCCGGCTATTCTTCCACGCAATGTCATAGTAACATCTGTATAGGAGATTACTGTGTATTTGTTACTGTCCACTATATCGGTGGTACCAATAAAAGGTTTTAGACCTCCTGCAACAATACTGTCAAGTATTATCTCGGGCAATCTGCCAGCTTTACTTACTACTTTAAATTTTTGAGCATTGGCTTTGGGCGCCTGGCAGCTAAAACCTGCCTGTGCATCAAAAGTTTGACCTTTTGCATCATATTCAAACTTTCCATCAAAATAAAATTTATACAAATCATCTGCCTGGCAACCTGCTGCAGGTCCTGCAAAAAAAAGTTGTGTGCCGTCGGGTGATAAAACTTTAATGGCATCTGCATCGCTGCTCCATGTCCATACAAAATTATTGCACCCTGTAAGTTTGCTGTAAAAGTCATTCTGGCAGGCATCTGTTACATAAATTCTTTTAGTAATCGTATTGTTTCCGTTTGTGCCTACTGTAATTAATTTGACAATGTATTCTCCTCCCACTGTGTATTGATGCCGTGGATTTTTTTCAGATGATAAAGAGGTGTTGTCGCCAAAATCCCACTGGTACTGGAGGCTTTCTGTACTAACACTTGTAAAACTAACTGTGTAAGCAAATGGTAATGTATCCTGCAGCGGAATTATCTGATAGGTAAAGTCGGCAATGGATGCTGAACCATTCAGCTCCAATTTATTTTTTTTACATTGAACCAGCAGACTGCTTATTGCAATTAGTAAAACGGATGATATTGCTATTATTTTTTTCATACAACTTGTTTAAATAGTTTTTTAATAACCATCATTTTGAGTGAGGTTGGGATTTTTATCACGTTCGCCCTGTGGAATGGGCATATACCTGTGTTTTGCCTGTATATTTGTTTTACCAGCTGCCCTCATCACTGTTAAAAAATAATTAGTATCCGGGTTGCGTAAAAGGTCATACCAGCGGTGCATCTCAAATGCAAATTCCAGGCGTCGCTCTTTTAACACAGCATCCTGATATTGGGTAGCGCTTAATGTGCCTGATAATGGAGCTAACCCGGCACGTATTCTTACCTGGTCTGCATACGGTTTTCCTAAAGTTGCGCCTGCTGCTTCGGCATAAATCAATAAGACTTCCGAATACCGCATGATGGGAACATTGAGGGCGCAGGTCCAGCCGCCATTGTCTCCTAAAGTATTGGCAACCGGCACAAAATATTTTTTTACATTTAATCCTAATGGCGATCCAACTAATTGCGATGGTTGTGTATAAGATCCGTAGGTATCACCTGGTATCCACATAGAACCAATTCTTCTTTTGTCAATAATGGTATTATATCCTGTGCCGGTTTTTTCATAAGTATCAATAAAATTTTTTGCTGGGATATTCCAGCCATAACCCGAAGACTGAACAATATCCTGCGCCCTGGGTGCAAAAAAAGTATTCAGTTTTTGCCCTGCACCATAATCACTCCACTGTCCGCCACCACTTCGATACTGTACTTCAAATAATGACTCCTTGCCGTTTTCATTGTCAAGTTTAAAATTGTCGCCGTAATCTGTCCACAAATCATATCCATATACTGCTTTGTTGTCTATTATTTCTTTTGCTTTTGCTGCAGCATTTATTTTATCTCCCAGGGTAAGGTAAACACTGGCCAGCAATCCTTTTGCAGCCCCTGCAGTTGCCCGGCCTTTGTCAGATGCCCCGTAAGTATTGGGTAGTAATGTTTCCGCAATTTTCAAATCGGCAATTATCTGTGTATAAACATCCTGCTTGGGAGATCTTGCAATGGTAGAAGATTGTTCGGCCGTAATTACATTGGTGTATAAAGGAACATCACCAAATATGCGAACAAGATGATAGTAGTATAAGGCTCTCAAAAATCTTCCTTCTCCAATACTCCTGTTTCTTACCGATGCTGTCATCACTGGTACCAACGGTACTCTTTCTATAACAAGGTTTGCTCTTAATATTCCAAAATAACACTGTGCCCACATTGTGTTGATAATTGGATTGAATGAAGTAACATTGAAATTATCAAGCTCTGCTGTTTCCAGTCCATCGCCACCACCACCAAGATCTGTATCATCACTCATAATATCTCCCAAATGCCAGGCAGCACCATTGTAAATAGCTGACAAAGGGGTATAAGTAGCATTGACCGCTAATACTGCTTCCGATTCATTTTTATAATAATTGTCAACGGAATTAATTGGAATTGTTGGGTCGATTGTAAGCAAACTCTTTTTACACTCACTGAACATTGCAATGATGGCAATAAGAATCAGAAAACGATACGATAATAATTTTTTCATAACCTTTCAATTTATTGTTTAGAAGTTAATTGTAATGCCTGCTAAAAATGTTCTTGCCTGTGGATAAAAACCTATATCTACCCCACCCCCAATCTCTGGGTCCATTCCTGTATAATTGGTAATCGTAAACAGGTTTTGTGCACTTAGATAGAACTGTGATTTTTTCAGCTTGAGCATATCAGCCCACTTTGATGGAATTGTATAAGCCAGACGAACATTTTTTATTCTTAGGTAAGATGCATTTTCTACAAACCGATCGGAAACACGGTTATTTCCATTGGGGTCATTGAGTGTAATTCTTGGCATTTTATTGCTTGTGCCCGGTGCCGTCCAGCGGCTAATAACAGCATTTGAATAATTGCCATTGCTTACACCACCTTCTGTGTACCACCTGGTAAAATTCAATACTTTATTTCCCTGCGACCCCTGTACAAAAACAGTAAGTTCAAAATCTTTGTAAGTAAAATTGTTTGTTAAGCCGTAAGTGAAAGTTGGATTGGCATTGCCTATGTTAGTGCGGTCCTTATCGTTTATCACTCCATCAGCATTCAGGTCTTTGAATTTAATATCACCCGGTGCAGTGCTGGTAGTGGGGTTGGTGCCTGCTGTTTGAACAGCATGACTGGCAATTTCTGCGTATGATTGAAATATTCCTTCCGTTACAAATCCATAAAAGTAATTGGCAGGTAATCCCTGAGTAGTACGCAAACTTCCACCGGTGATTCTTGTAAAGCCACCATCTAACGGTGCAGACAAGCCCAGGGAAATAACTTCGTTTTTATATGCACTGATTACCGCATTGGCATTCCAGCTAATGGCTTTGGAAGCAATGATCCTGCCATTCAGACTAACATCGATACCTCTGTTTTGTAAGGTTCCTGTATTAAAAGGTACAGATTCATAAGTTCCGGAAACAAAGGGCGGTGCTACATATAGAATCAGGTCTTTAGAACGCCGCTGGTAAAAATCTATCGCAAAGCCTAACTTATTTTTAAAAATGCTTCCGTCAAAACCAATGTCAAGCTGTTCATTTTTTTCCCATTTAATGTCCGGGTTGTATGAACGGCTGGGTGCAGCGCCTCCCACAGTTCCTCCCGACCCAACTGAGTTTCCGAAAGTATATTGAAAGGTTTGATTGATACTTTGCAGGTAAGCATTGGCAGCTACATTCGGATTTCCTGTGTAGCCAAAGCTTGCCCTTAGTTTTAATTCATCCAGCCATTTTACATTTTGTAAGAATTCTTCCTGGCTTAATCTCCAGGCGGCTGATATAGAAGGAAAAATAGCAAACTTATTTTTAGGTGCAAAATTTGAACTGCCATCCCTGCGAATGGACAAACCCAGAAAACCCCTGTTGTCAAAATCATAGTTTACCCGTCCGAAATAGGATATTAAACGTGTGTTAACTCCATCCTCGGCGCCATTATAAGTCTGCGAAATATCAGTTGGCCTGAAAATCACATCATTCAATACAGGTATATTTTGCGTAAAATTTCCTCCCCTGCCTGCTACAACATAAGAGTACCTGTTTTCCTGAAATGTATATCCTGCAACTGCATTGAGTTTATGTTTTTCTCTAAGCGTTTTATCATAAGTGAGTGTATATTCGGCAAGATAATCAGGATACAATCCTTTTTGCACTGAATAACCTGTTTGAATAAATGGCCTTCCACCTGAAGAAGAAGTGGCAGGGCTGAAATTATTTATTTCCTGATAATTATAATCGGCACCAAACAGCGCTTTAAACTTCAGGTTTTTCAATAAATTGATTTCTGTAAAAATATTGCCACTGATACGGTATTTGGTATTTCTGTTCCTTGGCACTTCAAGCTGGTAAATTGGATTGGGCTCGTTAAAACCATCCTGGCTGCCATTTCCGCCTGCATAAGTGCCGTCCTGGTTGCGTGGTTGCACAGTTGGTGGTGCCGTGAGGGCCAGTAAAACAATACTATTAAAAGCAGTATAAGTATCTGTGCCATGCTCAATAAACTTGCTCATCGACAAAGAATTTCCAAACTTTATTTTATTGCTCACTTTTACATCCCCATTGAAACGAAGATTAAATCTTTCAAAATCTGTTTTATAAACAATACCATCCTGTTTAAAATAACCTGCTGAAAAAAGGTATTGTGCTTTATCAGATCCGCCACTTGCAGTAAGTGTTACATTCTGCATAGCAGCCCTTCTGAAAATTTCGTTCAGCCAGTTTGTTCCTTTTCCGTATTGTGTTTCAATAGCGTTAAAATCGGCTAGTTTAGGAATGGGTGCCAGGCCACTTGCTATTCTTGCTTCTGTATTTAATATAGCGTACTCTCTTGCATTGAGCATATCGGGTAATTGCCATGCCTGCTGAAGCCCCCTGTAAATATCTGCGGTAAAACTTGTTTTGCCGGGTTTGCCTCTTTTTGTTGTAATCATAATTACACCGTTAGAAGCCCTTACTCCATAAATGGATGCTGCTGCTGCATCTTTTAATACATCAATAGATTCTATTTCGCCGGTGCCAAATGAATTGAGGACATTATCTGATTGCTGATCGGGCAAAGGATAACCATCTACAACAATTAAAGGATTATTGGTGCCTGTTAAAGATGATATTCCCCTTATCTTAATTCCTGTGCCGCCTGTTCCACCGGGTGCGCCACTACCCTGAACGATTGTTACACCAGACACTTTTCCCTGTAAAGCCTGGGCTGCATCTGCAACAGGAGTGGATGTTATTTCTTTGGCTGTTATTGATGAAATGGAGGTGGAGAGGTCTCTTCGTTTTTTAGCACCATACCCTATAACTACTACTTCATTCAGGCTTTTATTGATTTCTTCCATTTGAATTTCAATATTGCCTGTGTTAGTTGCTTTATACTCTACCAAACCCATCCCGGTATAAGTAAAAACCAGCATGCCGCCTTTTTTTACGGAAATAGCGAATATTCCACTTAGGTCTGTAATAACAGAACCTGAACTTCCTTTAACTGAAACTGTTGCACTGGGTAGGGGTTCGCCGGTTGCCTTATTTATTACCTTTCCGGTAACTGTAATGTTCTGTGCTGTTGCCTGGTGAAGAAACCCAATAATAAGGATAGCAATGCAGGGCAATAAAATTTTCAATTTCATATAGCAGTCGTTTTAATTGATCAAATAAATACAAACAAATCGTAAGGGTAAAGGTATATTGAACCCCTACAAAAAAAATAAATAATACCACTTCAATACTACATCAGATTTTAAAAAAATTACTGCTTTATAGCTAAAAACACTACTTCAATTATACATCACTACTACATCATTCATTTTTTTATACCTTCACACTCCATTTTTAGTGTAATGTTTAAACAACTGATTCTGCTTATTTGTTTACCGGTTAGTATTTTTTGCCAAAATACCATTGGGTTTCCTGATGTTACCAATTATTCAAAGCAGGCTTACGGGGCTGGCCTGCAAAACTGGGATATTAAACAGGATAAAAATGGCCTCGTATATGCAGCTAATAACGAGGGCTTGCTCATTTTTGATGGGAAGAGCTGGAATCTTTATCCTTTACCAAATAAAACAATTGTGAGATCGGTTGAAATTGGAAAAGACAATAAAATTTACGTTGGGGGGCAGGATGAAATGGGATATTTTGTGCCGGCCCAGAATGGAAGGCTTCAATATCATTCACTCACTCAATTCATTCCAGCAAAAAACAGATCATTTGGCGATGTTTGGGACATAATCTCTAATAATAACCATCTCTTCTTCCGTTCAAGCACTATTATTTTCAAGTTTACCAATGAAGCCGTTGCAGTGTACAACGCACCTTCTGAATGGGCTTACTTAGGATTGTTCAATGGTGAATTGTATGCCCATGATTACAAAACCGGCCTTATGAAATTTGAAAATGATAGCTGGGCTCCGACATTTTTCAATAACCAGCTTCCGGTTAACGATCCGGTAACTGCCATTTTGCCCATACAAAAAGATAGTGCCCTGATTACTACTTTAAAAAACGGTCTTTTTATTCTTTCAAAAAACGGTATTTCAAAACTTCAAACCGTTAATAACGCATTATTTGAAAATGAAAGAATTTATGCTGCTGCCAGCATTAATGCGGAATGGGTTGCACTAGCCACCAACAATAATGGTGTTTATATTACTGATTTGAAAGGAAACATCATTCAAAGTTTTTCAAGAGCCGAAGGCTTGCAAAACAATAATGTACTGAGTGTTTTCCTGGACAGACAAAGTAATTTGTGGCTTGGTCTTGATGATGGCATTGATTTAATTGCTTACAACAGTGCTATCAAACAAATAAATCCTTTTTCATTGAATGGGTCTGGGTACACATCTATTATCTTCGATAACAGGTTATATTTAGGAACAACCAATGGCCTTTACAGTGTTTTACTGCAGGATATGAAAGATATGAGTTTTAGTAAAGGTAATTTTACAGCAGTAAATAATATAAAAGGGCAAACATGGTCGCTGGCAAAAATCAATAACCAATTATTGGTTGGTCACCACGAAGGCGCTTTTGCAGTAAAAGAAAACACTGCTATCTCAATTTCTTCAAATCCCGGATTCTGGAATTTTTTGCCCTTGTCTGATATATTTTCTTCACCACAGATGCTGGGGGGTAATTATAAAGGCATTGAAATTTTTAATTATGTTAACGGGCAGTTTATAGCAGGTAAAAAAATTACTGGTTTCAAAGAATCTTCCAGGTTTATTGCAATTGACAAAGATGAAAATATATGGGTATCGCATCCATATCATGGAGTTTATAAAATTGCAAAAAGTACTGACAGCACATATACCGCATTTGCTTATGATGAAAAAAAAGGGCTGCCATCCCTGCTCAATAACCACGTTTATAAAATAAACAACGAAGTTGTTTTTGCTACTGAAAAAGGTATTTTCATTTATAAAACCACCAAGGATAGTTTTGAACCATCACCCTACTACAAAAGCATTTTGGGTGATCAGAGTATCAGGTACCTTAAACAGGATGTTGCAGGAAACGTCTGGTTTATTCATGAAAAGACTTTGGGCGTAATAGATATTTCGGGTAAACAGCCTTTTATTACCTATTTACCGGAATTGAACAATAAAATGCTGAGTGGGTTTGAATTCATTTATCCAATAAATGAAAATAATATTTTCTTAGGCGGTGAAAATGGTTTTTACCATATTAATTATGAGAAGTATAAAAAATCTATCCCTGCTTTACAGGTGCAGGTAAGGGTAGTAAGAATTTTTGGTAAAACTGACAGCATTATATTTGCAGGGTATTTTAAAGGAGTTAATGATATACAAGTTCAGCATGCAGATAGTACGCCAGAAATAGATTATAGTTTTAAAACAATTCGCTTTGAATTCAGTGCTGCACTTTTTGGCTTTCAGTCAAATCTCGATTACAGTTACCGGCTTAAAGGGCTTGATGAAAACTGGTCGGCCTGGACAAAGAGAACAGAAAAGGAATATACAACCTTACCGCCGGGGGCTTACACATTCGAAGTAAAAGTAAGGAGCAATCTTGGAAATGAATCTCCAGTTGCTGTTTATGCATTCAGGATATTACCGCCCTGGTATCAAAGCCGGTGGGCCTACCTGCTTTATATAGTATTTTTTGTACTGTGCCTCTACACATTGTATAAATGGCAACAAAAAAAATTCAGGTTACAGAAAATAAAACATGAAGAAGAACAGAAAAATCTCTTATACATTTATGAGCTTGAGCGAAATAAGGCGGCCGGAGAAATAATGGCCTTGCAAAATGAAAAGCTGGAAGTTGAAATTAATTTTAAGAATTCTGAACTGGCTTCTTCAGCCATGCATCTTGTTAAAAAAAGCGAGCTCCTGTCAAAAATAAAAGGCGATTTAACCCAGGTAATGAAAGGGATAGACAAGCCCCAGTCGTTGGCGGAGTTTAAAAAATTAATTAAGACATTAAGCGAAGATGATAACATTGACCAGGAATGGGAGCATTTTGCAAAACACTTTGATAAAGTGCATAGCGATTTCCTTGTAGAACTAAAAGAAAAGCATCCGGCTATTACACCCAACGAACTGAAACTTTGCGCTTACTTACGCATGAATCTATCTACAAAAGAAATAGCACAGTTGATGAATATTTCTGTAAGAGGTGTTGAAATCAGCAGATACCGTCTCCGAAAAAAATTGCAGCTTACTTCAGAAAAAACCCTCTTCGATTATTTGATAAATATAAAAGGAGCCCATTAAATATTGGCTGTATTATTCTTAATTAAAATAAGTTTTAAAAATCACTATTGCTTTACAGACAGCAATTGGGCTGATTTTTATATGCCGTTTCAATCCCATTATTAATGCAGCAAAATTTAAGATGAGGTAAAAAGTTTTTGCCCGTAATAAAAAGCTATCTTCAACTCCATGTCTCTTGTATTAGTTCCTTCTCTTTTTGATTATGTACTTGCTGACGCCACCGAACCTGACAGGCAGGTGACTAAAGCTAATGCAGAAAAATTATTTTCTTTTTTCAACAATCATCCGTTGTTTCAATGGAAACAAAACCACAATGGCTGCGAAGCAAAAGCCGATGCTGTTTGCGTATTGCTGCAGGAATGGAATATACCGCATTACAAAGCCTGGGTGTTCAGCGGCGGTTATTTAAAAAAACATATTGGCGGACTAAAGCAGCACTGGAATTATCATGTGGCTGCTGTGTTACCTGTTGAAGAAAATGAACAGGTAGTATTTTATATCATTGATCCCGCCACGGTTGACAGCCTGCAAAATATACAAGACTGGGCGGCCGCTATTACTGAATATCCACACAGTTATCATTTCATAAAGCTTCCGCACTGGTATATCTTTCATAAAAAAAAGAAAGGGGCTCTGAGTTGGCACGGCCGAAACCGGCAAAACCGTAAGTGGATGATTCAGGGGCTTGCAGGAGTCAACGGACTTTCGGCAACCGGCAGAGCAGCGTTGTGTTTTAATAAAATGCGATTGAAAAATATTGAAAGGGCATTCAGTGAATTGAAGAAAGAAAAGCCTATGTGAAGGGTTAACTGAAGTGAAATTGTTTTTGAAGAAACTGATTATGCTGAACAGCGGGCAATAAAATTTTTCTTTATCTTCAATCTTATGAAAAAAATCATCCTTCTGGTTTTTTTATTTTCATTTTTATTTATTTCGGCCCAAAAAAAACAACAATATCCACGGGATGCAGTGCATAAAATTATTGCCTACTACACCGGCAATGGCGAAACCATAAAGCAATACCCGGTTGATAAACTCACCCATATTATTTACAGCTTTTTAAAACTGCAAAACGATACACTTTGTTTTCACAACGACAGTCAAAAAAATAGTTTGCAACAACTTGTTCAGTTAAAGAAAGATTTTCCGCAGTTAAAAATTATGGTATCTGTTGGCGGGTGGAGCGGTTGTGCTCCCTGCAGCGATTTATTTGCAGCTGAAGAACACAGGAAAAATTTTGCCAAAACAACCGTAGCGCTTTTTAGGCAATACAGTATTGACGGGCTTGATCTTGACTGGGAATACCCGGCTATAGAAGGTTTTCCCGGCCATAAATTTGACAGTGCCGATAAAAATAATTTTACTCATCTTATAAAAACATTGCGGCAGGAAATGGGTAATGATTACCTGTTAAGCTTTGCTGCCGGCGGTTTTGTAAAATACCTTGAGCAGTCTGTGGACTGGGATGCTGTAATGCCGCAGGTAGATTTTGTAAACCTGATGACATACGACCTTGTTGGTGGTTATGCCACAGTAACCGGGCATCACACTGCCCTTAAAAGTTACCGGCCGGGGCAGGAGTCGGTTAGTAAATGTGTGAATTGGCTGATTGATAAAAAAATAAATGCAAACAAACTCATCATTGGTGCGGCCATGTATGCCCGTGTTTGGGAAAATGTGCCAGATACAAACCACGGATTATTTCAGCCTGGAAAATTTAAACGAGGTGTTGCTTATGCCGAATTTAAAAATTATTTCAGCGATACATCAGGGTATAAATATTACAGGGATAAAAATTCAAAAGCACCTTATCAATATAACCGCTCCCTGCAATTATTTGCCACATTTGATGATAGGTATTCCATAAAAGAAAAAACCAAATTCATACGCCGAAAAAAATTAGGAGGTATCATGTTTTGGGAGCTGAGCCAGGATATTAAAGAAGATGGTTTGTTAGAGGAGATGAGCAAGAATTTAAAAAAATAGTTAAGTATATCTAAAAATTTCAACATAAAAAAAGCACTGCCAAATAGCAGTGCCTTCTCTAAACTAAAATACCAAGTATCAAAAATTCTTTGTTCCGTTTGATTGATAAGTGTACCTGAACCTGTAAATAAGTCTTACCGGAGTAGAACCAACAAATGGTTCATAATCTACCGCCAGCAATTCCATCTTCACATAATAATTATCTGCCGTACGGAATATAAAAGTTTGTCCCGCCTTTGGAGAAAAACTACGTGTTATGGGATTGTAATCATACCAGGTTCCGTCCTTAATACCTCTTTGCGATCTGGTTGTATCATAAGCATAGCCAGCATCGGGGGCTATAGTAACATTGCTGTAAATACTGTTTTGCAAAATGGCGCCTGCATTGCCGGGGCCATAAGCATAGCTGTTTAAAATAAATGTGGTAAAACGCAGGCCAAAATCCCATTTGGTGGTAGCGCTATCGCTGTTGGCCACCACTGCATCATTTTTAAAACTAAAAAAAGTATAAGGAGCCACCGGGCTGAAATTTACTTTTACTGAATCTGTTTTTGTAATAATAGTAATAGCGGGGGTACTGGTTTTTTTGCAGGAGCTTAATAAAATAATTGAACTCAGGGCTATTGCCACACTGCCATAAATCATCTTTTTCATTTTGTATTTGTTTTTTTATTTGAAGAAAAAAGGGTTGTTAATTTAATGCTGCAATTAATAAAGTAAACCCTGCCGCTCAGGTTGGGCAGTTTGTCTTTATCAATATGGTTTAAAATATTGTCGCTGCCCGTTTGCAGGCGTATGCCGTTTCTCATGGCCATGCTCACACTTGCATTCAGCATTACATAGCCTTTCACATATTCTCTGTTATCATCTAAAATGTTGTCGCCGTTTACATCGCTGTATCCAAAGCGCCCCCGGTAATTGGCCCTCAGACTTGCAGTAAGCCAGTGATGTTTATTTGAAAACATCAACTGTACATTTGCCGAATGTCTGCTGCGGTTAAATAATCCGCCATATTCCTCCGGGCTTACATAACTGCTCATGTATGTAACAGGGTCACGTTTAACTATTTTATTATTTTTTATGTTATCAATTATATCCTTGTCCTTTGCATCCAGGTATTGATAACCTGCGTTCAGTTCAATTTGTTTTGTAAGCTCATGCCTCATGTTTACATCAAAGCCCCGGGTGAAAACTTTATGCAGGTTTACATAGCTGTAAATGGCCTGGTTGTTTATTTTGGTGAAGGGCAGGTTATAGCGGTCTATCAGGTTCTGAATATCATTTCTGAATAAATTACCTGTAATAATGTTATTGTTTTTAATTGCGTAGCGAAACCCAATGTTGATGCCAACAGATTTTTCGGCAAGCAAAGTATGGTCGGTAAGATAAGGGTTGATATCAACCGAAGGATCAATCTGCCCCTGTTGTTTTAAAGTTATGAGTCCGTTATTAAGTTCATTGGCACCCAGCAATGTGTAGCCCACCAGTGAATTGGTAAAGCTTAAAAACTGCTGGCGAAAATCGGGCGCTTTAAAACCAGTGCCAACAGAAGCATTGATAGTAAGTTTTTGAATGGGTTTGTAAGCAACGGCCAGTTTGGGATTGATTTGAGTTTTGTAAAAAGTATTTTTATCGGCCCTTATACCGGCAGTAATATTCAGGTTTTTTAAAGGCAGCCATTCTTTTTGTGCAAAAAAGTAAAATCCGTTTAATTTTTTTTCTGAAGCGTAGCGGTTGGCATCAATGGTTTCATAATAGTAACCAACGCCGCTTATTAGTTTTTCATTTTGGTTCCTTCCAATTTCCAATTGCAGTTCGGGCTTCAGCAAAAACTGAGTAAGAAAAGATTTGTCATACAAAGAATCGTTCTTTTGTAAAAACACCGAAGAAGAATTGCGGTAACCTGTTGCATACAGCCTTGCAATCAGTTTTACACTTTCGCTCATTTTATGATGCAATTGGTTGTTGAAACTCCAGTCTGTTTCATTGCTGTTGCCGGTAACAACATTGGGTTGTGTGCCTGTGTTTATAAGGTAATTGTTAAACTGTTGTTGTGTAAACATCCTAACCGAACTCTGCAAGGCCGTCCTGGCATTAAAATCGTAAATGTATTTTACCGCAAAAGAGTAATTATGAAAGGGATCAGCAGTTTTGCCATAGAGTGTTTTGTCTAAATCATAACCGCTGCTGCTGTAGCGGTTGGCAAATAACTGTAGCGATGATTTTTTATTAACCACATCGCCTGCAGCAGTAACACCAAAAGTATGGTGGCTTGCATAATGAAAATTAACTGATGCAATGCTGGCTGAAGTTTTTTCTGTAATTATATTGATAACACCTGCCAATGCATCTCTTCCATATAGGCTGGTGGCCGGACCTTTTACAATTTCAATTTGTTTGATATTG
>JANNAM010000094.1:0-41483 GCA_031384415.1 Bacteroidota bacterium | reverse complement strand
ATCTTATCCTCGCTCATGGCAAACATCACGCGGTGATTGCTCATCAGCAGTACGTTGACGTAAGCCAGCACGCTCAGGAATAGAAACACCGATAATACCCTTTCCGCATTTATGCCGAATATCTTTCCGGCCATGATAGCGGCAATATTGGTACTGTTCTTTATTTCTTCAAAGCCGATCACTTTTATGTAGGCATAATTTATAGTAAGGTATAAAGCGATGATGATGAAAATACCAAAGAAAATACCACGGGGAATATTTTTGGTTGGCTTATCTACCTCAGCACCAAAGTTGATGGTTTGCTGATAACCGCCATAAGTAAAACTTACCGCCACCAGCCCAATGCCAAAAGCTTTCAGGTACTCCATAAATGTTGGGCTGATAGAACTTGTAGAAATAACAGAAGTTGCTGAAGGGCTTGCAAAAAAGATTGGTGTGATCAACAGCAGTATCAATGATATTTTAATAATGGTCAAAACATTTTGAGTTTTGGCACTCATTTTTAAACCCATAAGGTTTACACCGTAAAAAATTACAATGGCTGTAATGGCAATAACAATTTGTATAGTTTGAATATAGTTTGCATTGGCGGCAATTTTTATCCATTCCAAATCTTTTGACAGGGGAATAAAAATACCGGTGATGTATTCGCCGCCAACCAATGCCACACCAGCCAGCGAAGCTGCATTGGAAACCAGTATCACACAATTGATGGCAAAAGCTATTGAAGGATGGTAGGCATAAGAAAATATTTTGTAGTAGCCGCCGGTTACCGGAAGCCGGCTACCAATTTCGGCATAGGTTAATGCGCCGCACAAAGCTACCAGGCCACCAACTATCCATGCAGTAAAAAATAAAAAAGTATCTGGCGATGCTTTGGCAACATTTAATGGCGTTCGGAAAATGCCCATTCCAATTACCAAACTCACCACAATCATGGTGAAATCAAACAGGTTGAGCTTTGATTTTGCTGTCATGATTTAAAGATAATTTTTTTGCACAACACAATGTGGACATATTTTGTTTGGATGTTTCAACCGCTTACTGTTACATTTGCAGCGAATTTGGTTCCCGTATGTACGGGATTAAAAGGGAAGTCAGTCAAAATCTGACGCTATCCCCGTAGCTGTAAAGGCCTCCCCAAACCCCTCCGAAGGAGGGGTTTAAAAGAGTAAAATTCTTCAAGCCACTGTCTTGCCAAAGGTGAGATGGGAAGGTAAAAGCCTAAGCCAGAAGACCTGCCAGGTTCACTAAACAACATTCAGCTTTCGGGTGAAAGGCATGAGATGTAAAGTGTATCACATTTTATATTTCTTTCTTTTTTATTTTACCGGGAGCAGTCACAACTAAAATTTTTCAAAAAAATGAAAAAGAAAATTTTTATTGCGGCTGCTGTAATTTTCAGCAGTGCAACGCAGGCCCAAACAGCCGGCAAAGACAGTTCTAAAACGCTTGACGAAGTAGTTTTTACCAGCAACAAGTTTCCGCAAAAACAAAGCGAAACCGGAAAAGTAATTACTGTAATTACAAAAGACCAGTTAGAAAAAAACAGTGGAAAAACGCTGGCAGAAATTTTAAACACTGCCGTGGGCACAACCATTATTGGCGCCAACAATAATCTGGGTACCAATCAAACGGTAAGCATTCGTGGCGCTTCGGCAGGTAATGTACTAATATTAGTTGACGGCATCCCTGTGAACGATCCTTCTGTTATCACTAATTATTTCGACATCAATCTTTTTGCAGTTAATCAAATTGAAAGGGTAGAAATATTAAAAGGCGGACAATCTACTTTATATGGCTCCGATGCTGTGGCTGGTGTTATCAATATCATTACCAACAAAGCCGGCAACAAAACTTTCGATTTGCATGGCGGCGTTGCTGCAGGCAGTTACAATACATTTAAAGAATTTATCAACTTCAGCGGCAAAAAAAACTGGGGAAACTATGCAGTGAGCTATACCAATCTTAACAGTGTTGGTTTTTCTGCGGCTTACGATTCGGCAGGCAATAAAAATTTTGATAAAGATGGTTTTAACCAGCACAGCCTTAATGGAAATATTGATTTCAGGCTTAGCAAAAAAAGCCGCCTTAAATTTTTAGGTAATTATAATTATTATAAAGCCAGCCTCGATGGCGCTGCTTATAAAGATGAAAAAGACTACACTGTAAAAAATAATAATGTACAAAGTGGTTTCGGTTTTTCACACAACCGCAATGATGGTTCTTTTCATTTTAATTATTTATTTAACTACACCGAAAGGAAATACCTGGATGACTCTGCTTACAAAGGCAATCCTTATGTAGATTACTCCAGCAGCAAATATATTGGCCGCACCCACTTTGCAGAATTGTACGACAACTGGAAATGGAGTAACTGGGAGTTGCTATTGGGTGCTGATTACCGCCTTAATAATACTTATCAGTATTCATTGTATGTTTTTCCGGGCTACCCAACGCCTGCCAGCGTGTTAACTGCAAAGATGAGCCAGGTGAGTCCTTATGCATCTTTAATTTACAAAGCAAAAAATGGTTTTACTGTTGAAACCGGCGCAAGGGTAAACAGCCATTCGGAATATGGAAGTAATGCTACTTATTCTGTTAATCCTTTTTACGTAGTGAAACAAAGAGCAAAAATATTTGCCAATCTTTATTCTGCATTTAAAACCCCAACCCTTTACCAGTTGTTTGATGCATCTTATGGAAATGCAAAACTAAAACCGGAGCAGGGAACAATTGAAGAGTTTGGGGTGGAATTATTACCAACCAATGGTTTTAGTGCAAGGCTGGTTGGATTTTACCGTAACACAAAAAATAAAATTGAATTCATCATCATCAACCCTATTACTTATCAAAGCCAGTATAATAATATAAGCAGGCAGGAAAATTATGGCGCAGAATTAGAAGCTGCTTACCATACTGCAAAATGGAATATTACAGCAAATTATACATACACAGATGGTAAAACAAAATCTGCTTACAGTGGCACCGGCTTCCCTATGGCGAAGGACACCACTTATTATAACCTTTATCGCATTCCAAAACATACAACGAATGTAACTGCAGGTTGTCAGGCTACGCCAAAATTTTATGCCAGCGCAAGTGTGCATAGTGCAAGTAAGCGCCTTGAATTTATTTATGGCAGCAAGCCTACTGAATTGAAAAGCTATACCACTGTAGATATTTATGCTGAGTATAAATTTGGCCCTGGTAAAATTTTTGCTGATTTCAGAAATATTACCAATGAAAAATATTTTGATATACCCGGATATAATTCAAAATTATTTAACTGGATGGCAGGGATAAGTATCGGTCTTTAATTTATAAAAGCGGAGCGGTAGAAGGCTCCGCTTTATTTTTTTGTATCATGCCACATCACGAAAATAAAATTTGCCAGCGCTGCAAAAAGGAATTTGAATGCAAGGTGGGTAATATAACCCAATGCCAGTGTTTTGGTATTCAGTTAAATGAAATGGAGAGACTTTTTATAGAAAAATGTTACAGCGATTGCCTCTGCCGTCATTACATTGACGAAATGAAAAAGCAATTTGCCTTAGAAACAAAGCCATTACCTTTGCAGGAAAATAAAAGTGATGCTTGATTTTGGAGAAATACTATCAAAAGAAATAATTACAGTTACATTCACTTTGTTTGCGGTGATAGATATGCTGGGTTCCATTCCGGTATTGGTTTCATTAAAAGAAAAATTTGGCGGCAATATCAGGTCTTTGCAGGCCACTTTGGTATCGGCAGCGCTGATGATATTGTTTTTATTTTTGGGCAAAGAGTTTTTAAACCTGCTGGGGCTGGATGTAAAATCATTTGCGGTGGCAGGAAGCATTGTAATTTTTATATTGGGTTTAGAAATGGTTTTGGGGATGGAATTTTTTAAAGCAGACAAAAATGCAAAAGGCGGCAGCGTTGTTCCCATTGCATTTCCTATAATTGCCGGTAGCGGAACATTAACAACAATTATGAGTTTAAAAGCTAATTATGCTGATGCCAATATTTTAATTGGCATTCTTATTAATTGTGTGGTTATTTACCTGGTGTTAAAATCGCTGAAGTGGATAGAGAAAGCCCTTGGGCCAAACGGGCTGGCAGTGGTGCGTAAATTTTTTGGTGTAATATTAATAGCCATAGCCGTAAAGATATTCGGCAGCAATATTGTGAAGTTTGGACGGTGATATAATTGGCCTCGTAGTACAATGGATAGTATAAGAGTTTCCGAAGCTCCAGATCCAGGTTCGATTCCTGGCGAGGCCACAAAAAATTACAGCACTTCATTTCTTTTGTTCCCAATTAAGTGTAACTTAAGACCCGGTTCGAAAAATTAATTGCACCGGCTTTTTATTAATACAGCAATAAACACCCGTTAACTACCTGTTGCTAATGAAACGTCTTTCAACCAGGAACAATATCATCGCCGTTTTTTTAGTCACTGCTGCTTGTGTGGGTTATTTTGTATGGGCTACGCAACGAAATTTGCAGCAAACCGAAATTGAAAGCCGCAATGTAAAATCTGCATTGCAGGTGTTGCTTTTGTTGGAAGCTGTGCTGAATGATATGCAGGATCTGGAGTCGGGTCAACGGGGCTATCTTATTGCAGGAAAACCAGCTTTTCTGAAACCCTATAATAAAGCACTTACCAATATTTCAAAAGATACTGCAGCTTTAACAGCCACTGAATTATACGACTCTACCAATAAGGCTGAATTAAACCAGTTGTTGTTGCTGATTAGAAAAAAAATCATTCACGGCGAACTGGCATTAAAGATCCATGATACAAAGGGCTACGATTCTGCCGCCGTATTTGTACAAAAAGAAACCGGCAGGCTTATAATGGACAGCATAAGGGATTTAATTTTTTTATTAGAAACCAATGACCGGGTTCTTTTGAACCAATCCAATATTAACAGGGAGCGAATTGCAAAAAATACCAGCAGAGAATTTTTTATGCTGGCCGTTATCTTTTTTTGCATCCTGCTGATTTGCTTTTTAGCTATAAACAGGAATATAAAAAGCCGGCAGAAAGCCGAAAAGGAATTAAAGTATAATGCATCATTGGTGGAGGAAAGCGGCGATGCCATCATGTCGGCTGACACAGCTTTTAATATACTTAGCTGGAACAAAGGCGCAGAAAAAATGTATGGAATTACGGAGGCAGAGGCGCTGGGAAAAAAATATCATATCCTGCTTAAGAGCAAGCGAAGCGATGATGACAGAAAAAATACAATTGAGCAGCTTAAAACTACAGGTTTTGTAATTGAAGAAGTTGAATATGAAGACAAAAACGGAAAACCAGTGACGGTGCAGGCATCATGTTCGTTATTACTTAATGAAAAACATGAACCTGCAGCCTGCATTGTGGTACACAGGGATATATCAGAAAGAAAACGACTGGAGAACCAGCTAAAAAAATTTAATGAAGAACTTGAACAGCGGGTAAAAGATCAAACTGCTGCCATAAGGGAAAGCGAAGAAAAATACCGCTCATTTATTGAGCAGGCATCTGATGGAATAATTATCTATTCTTTCGACGGAACCATTCATGAATTTAATACAAGTGCACATCAAAGTGCCGGATACAGCAGGCAGGAATTTGCACAATTGAAATTGCCTGATCTTCTTTTTGAAAAAAAAATTGTACTTGACCAGCGTATATATGAAAATATCCTTGCAGGAAATGCTGTACTTTTTTACAGAACACTTTTAAAAAAAGACGGAACACCTGTAGAAATTGAATTGAATGCGAAACTGCTTTCGGATGGGAAAGTATTGGCATTTGTAAGAGATATAACCGTACGAAAAAAAGCAGAACAGGCACTTAAAACCAGCGAAGAATCAAAAAGACTGATTATTAGTTCGGCGCTTGATGCTATTGTATGTATGAATACGTCAGGTATTGTAACAGTATGGAACCCACAGGCCGAAAAAATATTCGGTTGGAAAGAAAATGAAATAATTGGCAGGCGGATGTCCGAAACTATTGTTCCTGAGCAACACAGGCCAGCTCATGAAAAAGGAATGAAAAATTACATGCAGTCGGGTGAGGGGAAAATACTTAATAAATTGATTGAGATAACAGCGCTCAGCAAAGATGGCAGAGAATTTCCGGTGGAACTTTTCATTACTCCAATAGAACAGGATGGCGTAAAATATTTTTGTGCATTTATCAGGGATATTACCCAAAGAAAAATAGCTGAAGAAGCATTGCAGAAAAGTGAATTGCGCTACCGCTCACTTATTGAACAGGCATCTGATGCAATAATGATTACAGACCAGCAAGGTAACTTTGTTGATGTTAATTCAGCATTTTGTAAGCAACTTGGCTACAGCAAGGAAGAAATTTTACTATTAAATGCATCACAAGTAATAGACCCCGAACAACTGAAGAACAAACCCATACGCTTCGACCTCATCAATGCAGGGGAATCTGTATTAAATGAAAGAAGAATGATTCACAAAGACGGAACAATTGTGGAAGTGGAAGCAAATGTAAAACTACTGCCCGACGGAAGAATATTAGCCATAGCACGTGATATCAGGGAAAGGAAAATTGTGGAAAATGAATTAAGGCAATCAAGAGAAAAATTTATTTCGCTGGTAAATACAATTGATGGCATTGTTTGGGAAGCCGATGCCCGTAATTTTAATTTTAGCTTTGTAAGTGACCAGGCCGAAAGGTTACTGGGGTATCCTGTTGATACCTGGCTGACAGAAGAAACTTTTTGGGCAAACCATATTCACCCCGACGACAGAGAGTTTGCAGTTTCATACTGCATTGAATGTACCAGGAAAAAAATACCACATGAATTTGAATACCGCATGATAGCAGCAGATGGAAAAATTGTATGGCTGCAGGATATTGTGGTGGTTATTACCGAAAATGATGAGCCTGTAAAGCTGCGTGGGCTGATGGTAGACATTACTGAACGTAAAATGGCACAGGAAAATTTACAACAGTCTTATAAAGAAATAAGGGAACTGGCTTCCAACCTTCAAAACATACGGGAAGAAGAAAGAGCAATGATGGCCAGGGAAATTCACGATGAACTGGGACAGCAGCTTACAGGTTTTAAAATGGATATGTTCTGGCTGCGCCGCAGATTAAAAAATGGAGAAGAAGAAATAAAACTTAAAATAGAAAATACTACTCACCTTATTGATGATGCCATAAAAACTGTAAGAAGAATTGCCACTGCACTGCGGCCAAGTATCCTGGACGACCTGGGCCTGGTGCCGGCGCTGGAATGGCAAAGTGAGGAATTTGAAAAAAGGTCGGGCATTAAAGTACAGTTTACGGGCACTTTAAATACACTGAACTTAATACCGCCGGTTGCTATTGCTTTATTCAGAATTTACCAAGAGCTGCTTACAAATGTTGCAAGGCATTCGGCAGCTTCTTTTGTTGAGTCTTCGCTTTATATAGACAATGAACAACTTTTCCTGGTGGTTTCCGATAATGGCCGTGGTTTTGATGTTAATAATACTTCCCATAAAAAAACACTGGGGTTATTAGGTATGAAAGAAAGAACCCTGCTGATGGGGGGATTGTATGAAATAAAAAGTAAACCCGGGGAGGGCACCACCGTTGTTGTTTCTGTTCCATTAGTTAACTCTGTTGCTAATGTTTAAATAAAAAACTGTTGTATGTTACGAATTTTAATTGCAGATGATCACACCGTAGTAAGAAAAGGACTGCGACAAATTTTACTGGAAGAATTTCCTGCAGCCTTTATTGAAGAAGTGGCGGATGGTGGCGAAATGATAAAGAAAGTAATGACTGACAAGTGGGATGTTGTTATCAGCGATCTTTCTATGCCGGGAAGAAGCGGCCTTGATGCGTTGCAGCAGATTAAACATAGTTTCCCCAATTTACCTGTGCTTATTTTAAGCATCCATCCCGAAGAGCATTATGCTTTAAGGGTGTTAAAAGCAGGTGCTTCGGGTTACCTCAGCAAAGATTCGGCATCCGATGAACTGGTTAAAGCAGTGCAAAAAGTTTTGCTGGGCAAAAAATATATCTCTGCTTCAGTAGCCGAAAAACTGGCTACTTCATTTGCACCAGACAGCACAAAGCACCCACATGAATTGCTTTCGGACCGTGAATTTGATGTTATGAAAATACTGGCCTCCGGAAAATCTGTTTCCGAAATTGCCGAAATGCTTTCATTAAGCGTTACCACTGTAAGCACCTACAGGGCAAGGGTAATGACAAAAATGAACCTGAAAAGCAATTCTGACCTTACTAAATATGCCATTGAGAATTTTCTCATTTGAGATTTTCTTGATGCTGCCTTGAAATCTTGTAGAATTTATTCTACTCACTTATCCGCTGTTTAATTACAATTTGCATAATGCAATGCCTACATTTTTTGGCTTTACATTTAATATTTTGCGTTGCACTAATTGAATGACAACGCATGGGAAAATATTGATGGTGGTAGATGACTCTCAATTGATTGTTGAGAGAATGTATACTATGTTGTCTGAACAGAAAGATGTGCAAACAGTTTATACTGCCGCAAATTATGACGAAGCTGTTCATTTGATAAATCACAAAAAACCAGACATAGTTTTTCTGGATATTCATTTACCCGGAAAAAACGGGATTGAACTGCTGAAGTATATTGTAGAAAATTTTCCGGGCACCAAAAATGTTATGCTAAGTAACATGGGAAGCAGTTATTACCGCCAGCTTTGTAAAGAGACAGGCGCTTTGCATTTTATTGATAAATCAAGTGAGTTCGATCTTATTCCACAGGTGCTTGCCTCCATCTCTGTTAAATAATTAAAACTATGAGAGCCAGATAGAGAGAAGCCGGAAATTTTTCCGGCTTTATAATTAGCTGTATATTCTGTCTATTGCCGGTTTAAATTTTTCCATAATCACTTTGCGTTTTAATTTCAAAGTAGGTGTAAGCTCACCGGTATCAATTGTCCATTCGCTGGGTATCAGTTCAAACTTTTTAACCTGCTCTACATGGTTAAAAAATTTGTTGAACGAATCAATCAGCTCCCTGTAAAGATCCAGCACTTTTGGGTTATGAATCGCATCTTCTATGGTTGTAAATGCAATTCCCTTGTGCTGCATCCATTCTTTTAAATTGGGCACCGATGGAACAATCAACGCCCCCACAAATTTTTGTTCGGCACCCACAATCATCATTTGCTCTACAAAAGGGCTTTCTTTCATTTTGTTTTCAATGGGCTGTGGCGCCACATATTTTCCGCCGCTGGTTTTAAACAGTTCTTTTTTTCGGTCAGTAATTTTTAAAAACTTTCCATCTTCTATAACGCCAATATCGCCGGTATGCAGCCAGCCGTCAATAACAGTTTCGGCAGTAAGGTCGGGGCGTTTGTAATAACCTATCATTACACTTGGCCCTTTCACACAAATTTCTCCATCGGCTTCCAGTTTAATTTCCTGCCCGTCCATCACAGGGCCAACGCTGCCAAACTTTCTTCCGCCTTCTGCCTTCCTGTTTACAGTAATTGCCGGCGAGTTTTCGGTGGGGCCGTATCCTTCGTAAATTGGTATTTGAGCCGCAGTAAAAATTCTTATCAGCTTTACCTGGCATGCAGCGCCGCCGGTAACAATCAGGTCAACATTGTTGCCCAGCCCCTCACGCCATTTACTAAAAACAATTTTGTTGGCAAGCGATAACTGCATTTTATACCAAAGGCTTTTGCCGGTAAGTTCATACTCATTTGCCAGCCCAACAGCCCAGTAGAATAATTTTTTCTTTATGCCTTTTTGCTCTGCCCCCTTCGCCATTATTTTTTCATAAACTTTTTCCAGCAGCCTGGGTACGGTGCAAAAAAGATTTGGTTTTATTTCTTTTAAATTTTCGCCAATGGTTTCAAGGCTTTCAGCATAATAGATAGAAATGCCACTGGTAATATATACATAGGAAATCATCCGCTCAAAAATATGATTGAGTGGCAAAAAGCTTAAAGCTTTTGCTGCAGGGTTATCGGTAAATGGAAAACTTGATTTAGCATTGATAACATTCATTACAATGTTTTTGTGGCTAAGCATTACGCCCTTGGGTGTTCCGGTGGTGCCTGAAGTATAAATAATGGTTGCACAATGTTCGGGCAGGATGCTTTGTTTTACTTGCTGAAGTTTTGTAAAATCAGCTTGTGCTGCAAGTGCCAGAATCTTTTTCCAGTAATCAACACCGGGTAATTCCTCAAAGCTGTAAACATTTAGCAACGAAGGGATATTGCTGCGGATATTATTTACTTTATCGAGTATTTCCTGGCCGCTTACAAAAACAAATTTTACCTGAGAGTCATTAAAAATAAATTCCAGTTCATTAATATTGGTAGTGGGGTACACAGGGCAAAGGCATGCGCCAATTTGCTGGCAGGCCAGGTCAAGCATTATCCATTCGGGCCTGTTTTTAGAAACCAGTGCAATTTTATCCTGCCGCTCCACCGTCATATCGTTGCCGCCAATGCCAAGATGGAGCAGGCCAGCACTCAACGTATCAACCGTTTTTTTTACAGTGGCAGTATCCAACGGAATCCATTGGCCGTTTTCTTTGCCGGTAAGCATATCCTGCTTGGGAAATTTTTCCAGTTGGTAATCCAGGAAATCGAAAATCCTGTTATTTTCATTCATATTCATAAGCAATCATCGTTTTGAAAAATGGCTAAAAAAAAATTTTTGTGATAGGAATTTGTTTTTTATGGTATCAGCCTTGCGAAGTTTATCCCAATATTTTCGGGACTCAGTTCAAAGGCATACCAATGATTGAACTTTTTTCTAAGCGTATTAAAAGCGGTATTTTATTTACCCTGGTTTTTTAGTTTTTCATACTCTCTTTCGGCCAAAGTATCTTTATCTGTTTTATACGCTTTTAAAAATTTAAAAAACAACCCAATGCCAAGGCCAAGCATCACCCAAAGCGGCCAGGGAGTTCCATTCCAGTGCCCGTCTGTAAAAAACCAGATAGCCCAGCAAATGGTAGTAATGACTAAAAAACTCAGCAGGCTGTTTTGAAATTCGGCCCTGCGTTTGGCAAGCTGCCAGAGTTTATCATCTTTTTGTTCTTCCATAAAAAATTTTGAAAACAAGGTAATAAAAAAATATGATGAAACCTTTGGCAGACTGACTGATAAAGTTTTAATGGTAGTATTGCCCTGCAGGAATTTTGAATATCCTTCCTTTTTGAAAACGGGTTAGTTCGCCGTATTCGGCTGAGTGGGTGGTTGTCCAGTTTTGATAAGCTGCCAGGTTTTGTGCAGCGCCAAATATCCATTGGTTGTAGGCATCAAAAATACCTTCCTGCAAAAACTGCCGCTGCAATTCAAACAAACGGAAAGGGAATTTTGTGGGGTATGTATTGTACCAGTCTAAAATAAACCTTGTTCTTATCATCGTAAGCGATTCGGCATTGATGCCCGAAGCTGCAATGCTGCTTTGCCTGTTCATAATTTTTACAAACGCCTGGGCAAAAGCATTTTTTTCTTTATTGCTTTTTTCAACATCTATATCAGTAAATAATTTTTTATAACTCTCTAATAAAATGTTTTTTATTTCGGGGCTCCGGGTGCTCAGTGGTTCGATGTTGATAAAAATTTCGCCATATAAAATGCTCCATACTTTGTCCGTCGTAAAAAAGTAATACTTGCAGGCGTTGTAATAATTTTTAGAAAAATCAGGGTTTACTTCAATACCTCTTTCCCATTGTTTGATGGCGCTGTAATCTTTTTGTGCCCAGAGCAATTCGCCCAGTTCATTAAACAATGCTCCGCTTTTCGAAAATTTCCTTATTCCTTTTTTATAAATTTTTTCAGCTTCTTTGGCATTGTCCATTGCCTGATAAATATCGCCGGCTATCTGGTAACACTGGTCATCGGCATCATAATTGTCAAGCACATCTTTAATAACATCAAGCGCTTTGGTATAGTCTTTTAAAAAATAATAATTAAGCGAAAGGTCTTTTTTTATTTCAATATTCTGGGGATCGGCCTGTGTCGCCCGGTTAAGTACCAGCACAGCATTGGCGAAGTCGCCCTGCTGCATAAAAGTACGGGCAGTTTCATAAAGCTGTTTTGCATCCTGTGCAAAAGAAGGGATGGATAACGAAGTGGTGATTATTAAGAGTGCCAGTATTTTTTTCATTGCATAAAGATAAATCAATAAACCTGATTAACTGATTAGATGAGTAAGCAGTCCATCTCTCAGTTTGGGTTCAAACCAGGTGCTTTTTGGCGGCATTACATTGCCGCTGTCGGCTATGTCAAACAATTGTCCGATAGTTACCGGGTGAAGGCTGAAACCAATTGCCATTTCGCCGCTGTTTACTCTTTTTTCCAATTCGCCCAATCCACGTATGCCACCAACAAAATCAATTCGTTTGTCGGTACGCTGATCGGCAATTCCTAAAACAGGTTCCAGAATATTGTTTGATAAAATGGTGATATCCAGAATCCCAATCGGGTCGGTTGAAAAAGTATTTTCTTTTGCAGTAAGTTTAAACCATTGGTTATTTAAATACATTCCAAACTCATGAATGCCGGCAGGTGAAGATGCTTTGCTTTTCTTCTCAACAGAAAAATATTTTTTGATTTTCTTCAGAAACTCTTCTTCGCTAAGTCCGTTTAAATCTTTTACCAGCCTGTTGTAATCCATTATCTGCAATTGATTTGCCGGAAACAAAGTAGTAAGAAAATAACTGGCTTCTTCACCTGCACCGGCGCCCAATGCACTCCTTACTTTAGCTGCTGATGCGGCACGGTGGTGGCCATCGGCAATATAAGTGCAGGGTACAAAGGTTTTGAATAATTCAGTTATTTTCTTGATGGTTTCCTCGTCATTAATTACCCAGATAGTATGTTGTATTTCATCATCTGCAATAAAATCATACACAGCACTGCGTTCTTTTTTCCATTCATTTATTACCGCATCAATTTCATCCAAATTTTTATAAGCTAAAAAAACATTGCCGGTTTGTGCGCCGGTTGTTTTAATATGATTGATGCGGTCCTGTTCTTTTTCGGGCCGGGTAAACTCATGTTTTTTAATCAGCCCCTTTTGATAATCATCAACGCTGCTTACACAAACCAACCCTGTCTGGCTGCGGCCGTTCCCGTCCGAACCGGCACGGGCGGGCATAATCAACTGGTAAATGTAATAGCAGGATTTATTTTCCCTGAATAAAATATTGCGGCTGATAAAGGCATCCAAATTTTCCTTTGCCCTGTCGTACACTTCCTGCGAATGAGTATCTGTCTCTTCGGGTAAATCAATTTCGCTTTTGGTGATGTGTAAAAAAGAAGAGGGGTTGCCCTGAGCTTCAATTTTTGCTTCTTTGCTGCTGAGCACATCATAGGGCCTGGATGCCACCTGCTTTGCAAGAGGTGCTTCGGGGCGTAGTGCTTTAAAAGGAGCAATGGTAATCATTGTGTAGTTTTTAGCGAAGGACAAAAATAACCTTTTTGTTTTTATGCATGTTTCAGAGCAAATTCCTGCATCAGGTTTACCAAGACCTCCACACTGCTTAATGGCAAAGCATTGTAAAGCGATGCTCTGAAGCCTCCTGTGGTTCTGTGTCCTTTTATTCCCACAATATTATTTTCTTTGGTAAAATTTAAAAATGCTTCTTCTTTTGTTGTGTCGTTCATTACGAAGCAAACATTCATCTTACTCCTGTCTTCTGCGGCAACGGTTCCTTTAAACAATGGGTTGCGGTCTATTTCAGTATAAAGCATTGCAGCTTTTTCAATATTCAGTTTTTCAATAGCGGCCACACCGCCCTGGGCTTTCAGCCAACGGAGCGTAAGCATACAAACATATACTGCAAACACCGGCGGCGTATTGAGCATACTTCCTTCTTTAATATGGTTGCGGTAATCCATGATGGTGGGCAAAGGGCGTTTTACTTTGCCTAAGATATTTTTATTTACCACAATAATATTTACGCCAGCAGCTCCCATGTTTTTTTGAGCGCCGGCATAAATTAACCCAAAGGAATTAAAATCAAGCACACGGCTTAAAATATCGCTGCTCATATCAGCTACCAGGCAATTACTTGTTTTAGGAATGGTTTGCCATTGCGTTCCGTAAATGGTATTGTTGGTAGTGATGTGAAAATATTTTGCATCGTTGGGCACAGCAAAATCTTTTGGTAAAAAAGTATAGCCTGCTTCTTTGGATGAACAAACGGTTTCTACCCTGCCATATAGTTTTGCTTCTTTGATGGCTTTGGTAGCCCACACACCGGTATCGGAGTAAGCAGCAGTTTCTTTATCATCCAATAAATTCATGGGCACCTGCATAAATTGTGTGCTGGCGCCGCCATGAAGAAATAATACTTCATGGTCGTCATCTAATTGCATCAGTTCCTTCACCGATGCCCTTGCTTCATCCATCACCGCCTGAAAAGTTGAAGTACGGTGGCCGAGTTCTAAAATAGACAGACCACTGTTGTTATAATTAAGTACTGCCTGTGCAGCTTCTTCAAAAACTATTTTAGGTAAAATGGAAGGTCCGCCGTTAAAATTATGAATCACTGATTGCTTAGTTAAATGGTTACAATATTTTTTTGGATGCAAAAATACCCAAATCAAATTAATCATCCGTTCATTCTTCCCGGCCAATGATTTTGCCCCCGTTTTTCCAGTTACTGTTCAGTTCTTCAAATTCTTTTACATCAGCTTCGCTGAATTTTTGACTGACTAAACTTTTCAAATCGGGCTGGCCGGCATTTACCCAGGCTGTGTACCAAAAACTTGCAATAGCATAAATAGATTGCCGCATTCTTCTTTCAACCATGCCATCCATTTTTTTATTGAAGGCAATCGTAAAGGCCGAAGAGTATTGGCGTATTGTTACGCCATTCCTGTCTTCAAAAGAATATTTTTGGTCGGCAGGAAATTGTTTGCTTAACTTCCTCTCAATATTTAAAACACTGTCGGAGGCTTTGGCGCTTTCCAGCACCCTCTTCCAGATAAAATCGCCGGGATTTTTTATATAATCTGCCTTGCCGATGAAAAAATCAAACTCCTTCTCTGCCAGCAATTCCGGCACCCTGCTTTCCCAAAAACCATGAATGCCTTTTTGGTTGGTATATTGCCCGTTGTGATTGCTGCTGGCATGAAGCGGCACATGAGCATCGCCAATGTAATGGCCAATTTCGGCGCTGTACTTCATTATTTTGCTGAAGCTTTTTTCTTTGAAAGCATCTGTAAGCCTGTAGAGCATTGTTTGCACATGCCAGGGAACAATACCATACATTTTCAAACTGTCTTCACCAAATTTTGCAACTGCATCATTCCATTTTCTTGGTAAAGAATCGTAGGGGTATTTGCCGTAATGGTCAATATCAATATAATGCCTTGGCCCTTCATCGGGCACCGCATATCTTCTTTTATCCGGGTCTACTGCATGCTCACTGATAAAGGTAATATTGGGTTTATACAATACAAGCATTTCGGGGGGTAATAAAAAAACAGCGTAGTAATTTACTTTTTGGTGGGCATAAAAACCCCAGCAATAAGATGGTAAATAAGAAATAAGGAACAGAAAAATAAAAAATAAGGAAGTAAACCCTTTTTTCATTATAAGAAATTAGCAAAATAAATTTACGGCAATTAACCGTTGCAACAAAGCATTTATTTTTTGTCGTCTTCTTCTTCAATAGAAGTAACACCTCCACTTACCGCAAACTTCATGGTTTGCGAAGCGCTGATATTTTCAATTGGCCTTACCCTTGTTTTAGGTATTATATAAACATTGCCAGCCACCGAATACGCCATCGGAATATACACGGCCACATAATCTTTTAACCCAAATTCATCCATATCATCCTGTGTAACAAACCCAACCCGCCATACATCGTTGTCATCCACATTGGCCAGCACATTTTTGGTAAACTTTTTTTTGTCGCCGGCAAATGCTTCAAAAAAATCACGGGTGGTGCTGTAAATATATTTGATGCCCGGAGTTTTTTCCAGCACTTTATCCATAAAACTTACAATGCGGCCTGTAATAAAAAAAGAACCTAAATAGCCAATGATGATTACTGCAGCAATTACTATTACAAAGCCAAGCCCGTAATTACGAACATATATTTCACCCTTTGCATCAGTATAAGTAAACAGCGGTACCCAGCTGTCAATAGAAGATACCACCCAGTAAATGGAATAAACAGTAATGGCTACCGGGGCCATTATTAATATACCCTGCAGAAAATATTTGAAGAGATTTTTGTAGTGAAGCGGCTTTTTCATACAAGATTATTTTTTTCAAAGATACCTTAAATAAAAACACAGCTTTTGCAGCATAAACGGAACAATTTTGTGTAGAGTGGCAAAAAAAATTGATGGAAACTTTGGTTACATTAAAAGTTTCCGTAGTTTTGTGCCCGATTATGACAGAAACAGAAACAAGAGACCGCATCAGGCAAAAGGCACACGACCTTTTTATGCAGTATGGCCTGCGTAGTGTGAGTATGGATGATATTGCCACAGCGCTGGGCATGAGTAAAAAAACAATTTATCAGTACTATGCCGATAAAGATGAACTGGTGGACGAAGTAGTAGGCGCCATTATCAAATACAACCAGTCTTGCTGCGAAACAGATCGGCAGGCATCGGAAAATGCCATTCATGAAATTTTTCTGGCCATGGAGTTTATGATGGAAATTTTCAAGTCTATGAACAGTTCGCTGCTTTTTGATATGCAGAAGTATCATCCCGGAGCTTTTCAAAAATTTGCAAAACACAAAAATGATTACCTCTATACTATCATAAAGGAAAATCTTTTACGGGGCATCAGGGAAGAATTGTACCGGTCAGATATTAAGATAGATATTCTGTCAAGGTTCAGGGTAGAAAGCGTAACGCTTCCTTTTAATCCCGATTTTCATGGCAAGGTAAAAGCAAGCCTGGCAGACATTGAAGAAGAAATACTGCTCAACTTTTTGTTTGGTGTAGTTTCTCAAAAGGGTTATAAAATGACTTTAAAATATCAACAAGACAGCATTAAAAAGGAAAACAGCAATGAAAAAATATTGGTTAAGTAGCATACTGCTTTTAGGTACAATTTTTTTAACGGGCCAATTAGTTGCCCAGAAAAAAAATGAATTTACAGTTCAGCAGGCAGTAGATTACTCAATGACAAATGCAACGCAGGTTAAAAATGCCTTATTAGATGTAAAAATACAGGAGCAGGTAAACAGGCAGATAACTTCAGCAGCATTTCCGCAGGTAAATGGAAGTATATCGGGGAATCATTATTTTGATATACCAGTACAATCAATTCCTAATTTCATCAGCCCGGCTACTTATAAAGTACTGGTTGACGAAGGTGTTAAAAATGGCAACGGCACGCCCATTACAATGCCATCAGCAGGTTCTTTCGGCACCATCCCTGTTCAGTTTGGTACTGCATGGAACGCAAGTGGTGGTATAGATGTATCACAGCTTTTGTTTGACGGGCAAGTTTTTGTTGGGTTGATGGCAAGAGATGCGATACTGGATTTCTATAAAAAGACTACAGAAGTTACGCAGGAACAGATCAAAGCAAATGTTCAGAAAATTTATTACCAGTTAGTAGTTGGTAAAAAACAACTGGCTTCGCTGGATGCTAATATTGAAAGGTTTGAAAAATTGTTACATGACACAAAAGAGATTTATAAAAATGGGTTTGCCGAAAAATTAGACGTGGACAAAGTAACTGTACAACTCAATAATATAAAAGCCGAAAAAATAAAAATTGAAAACATGATTGCCGCCGGTAATGCCGGATTGAAATTTTTGATGAATATGCCGCAGAAAGAAGAACTGATTTTAAAAGATACATTAAGTGAAACTGAATTAAAATCAAACATCCTGGATGGCAGTTATGATTATAAAAACCGCAAAGAAATTCAGTTGCTTGGTATTTCGGAAAAACTGGGTGGGTATAATGTACGCAGGTATAAACTGAGCAAAATACCCACCATTGCAGCTTTTGCCAGCTACAGTAAAAATGCACAGCGGTCTTCTTTTAACTTTTTCAATAATGGCGACTGGTATACAACTTCTATTGTAGGGGTAAAGATGTCCATTCCAATTTTTGACGGCAACAACCGAAACTCACACATCCAGCAGGCAAAGTACGAACTGCAGAAAACAAAAAATACCATTGAACAGGCAAAACAGTCAATTGACTATGATGTGGAGCAAAGCAGGATTAAAATGAAAAACGCTTTGCTTACAATGGACAATCAAAAGAAAAATATTGTGCTGGCTGAAAGTATATATAACACAACAAAGAAAAAATATGAGCAGGGCCTTGGCAGCAACCAGGAAATTTACAATGCACAAACAGAACTAAGGGTGGCACAAACAAATTATTACAGCAGCCTGTATGATGCCATTACTGCAAAAATTGATTATTTAAAAGCTGCAGGAAAATTATAAATCCTGAAAAATAAAAACGATTAACAAACATTTTAATACACAACTGATGAGAAATTATTTAATGAGCGGAACGTTGGCGTTGCTTCTTTTATCATCCTGCGGCGGCAGCAAAAAAGAAGACAATGCTTTGCTGAATGACTTAAAAGCAAAGCTTGAAAAAGAAAAGAAAGCAAAGGCAACCAGCGAAGCTTCTATAAGAGACCTGGAAGAAAAAATTGCAAAGCTCGACAGCAATGCTGTCAATGCATCTAAAATAAAATTAGTAAGCATTGCTCCGGTTACTACACAGGATTTTAAACACTATATTGATTTGCAGGGAAAGGTAGATGCTGAAAATGTTTCTTACATCTCTCCCCGAATGGGGCCGGCGCAGGTAAAAGCTGTTTTTGTAAACGAAGGGCAGTTTGTAAAGAAAGGCCAGCTCTTGTTAAAGTTAGACGATGCCATTCTCCGTCAGTCCATTCAGGCTTCTAAAAAAAACCTGGAAACTATAAAAACACAACTGGCATTTGCAAAAAATATTTACCAGCGCCAGCAAAACCTTTGGCAGCAGAATATTGGTACCGAAGTGCAGGTGATAACTGCCAAAACAAATGTGGAAACGTTGGAAAACCAGTTGCATGGTGCAGAGGAAGGTGTTAAAGTTCTGAACGAACAATTGAACACTTCCAATGTGTACAGCGATGTAAATGGAATTGCTGATGTGGTGAATATAAGAGTGGGAGAAACATTTAGCGGAATGAGTGCAACAGGCCCACAAATAAAAATTGTAAACACCAGCAACCTGAAAATTATAACCAGTGTTCCCGAAAATTATTTAACCAGGATGCACAAGGGTTCCGAAATTGTTTATTCAATACCGGATGCAAATATCAAAGACCAGAAATCTTCCATCTCTTTAATCAGCCAGTCTATTGACCCGACATTACGTGGTTTTATTGCCGAAGCAAGGATACCACACAGCGACGCATTGAAAGTAAACCAGAGAGCCATTATAAAAGTAATGGATTACAGCGCCACCAATGCTGTGGTTATTCCGGTAAATGTGATACAGAGCGATGAAAACAGCAAGTATGTGTATGTGCTGGAAAAACAAAGCAACGGAAAAACTTTGGCCAGGAGAAAGACGGTGATAGTGGGTGAAGTGTATGGCGATTTAATACAAATAACAAGCGGCTTAACTGCCGGCGAGCAATTGATAACCGAAGGCTACCAGACTTTGTATGAGGGGCAGATGGTGAGTACGGAAAGTCCCCTCTAAGTCTCCCCCGAAGGGGAGACTTAAGAGAGTATAATTATTTGTTGCTCTTTTAGTTTTCAGACAATAAGTTACAAATGATAAAAGAATTTTAAATAAACAGAGTCTTCAAAAGCCTCCTCTTTGGGGGGATGTTTGGAGGGGGCTAAAAATATTTTTATGAATATCGCAGAAGGGATTGCCAAAAAATTTAAGGAGTTTAAACCAACAAGCTGGTCAGTTGACAACCGGACGGCGGTTTACATCATTGCCATTTTAATTTCTTTGTTTGGACTGTATAAGTTCAACACTATGCCAAAGGAACAGTTCCCGGATATTGTTGTTCCTACTATCAGTATAAGTACTGTGTATGTGGGTAATTCTCCCAAAGACATCGAAAACCTTGTTACCAGGCCAATTGAAAAACAACTGAAGGGAATCAGCGGCGCCAAGGTTAAAAAAATTACCAGCACATCGCAGTCCGATTTCAGTTTGATTATTGTTGAGTTTGATACCGATGTAAAAACCGAACTGGCAAAACTAAAAGTAAAAGATGCCATTGATAAAGCAAAGACTGATTTGCCCAATGATTTAACGCAGGAACCCAATGCACAGGAATTTGCTTTTAGCGAAATGCCCATCATGTTCGTAAACATCAGTGGCGATTTTGATGGCATTAAACTAAAACAATATGCCGACAGGCTGCAGGATAAATTTGAAGAACTGCCCGAAATAACAAGGGCAGAAATTGTAGGTGCACCCGAAAGAGAAATTCAGGTGAATGTGGATCCATACAAAATGCAGGCTGCAAGGATAAGTTTTACAGATATTGAAAATGCCATCAGCCGGGAGAACCGTGATATAACCGGCGGTTTGATTGAAGTGGGAGATATGAAACGTACGCTGAAAGTAAAAGGCCAGTTCACCAGTTCGCTGAACCTGCAGGATATAATTGTCCGCAGCAGTGCAAGAGGTGCTTCTGTTTATTTAAAAGACATAGCAGAATTAAAAGACACCATTAAAGACAAAGAAAGTTATGCCAGGCTGGATGGAAAAAATGTGGTTACATTAAACATTGTAAAACGTGCCGGCGAAAACCTCATCAATGCTGCCGACAAGATTAAAGACATTGTGAAAACGATGCAGGATAACCAGGATCTGCCACAAGATTTAAAAGTAGTTATCACCGGCGACCAGAGCAAGCAAACAAAAACATCTTTCAACGATTTGGTGAATACCATTGTAATTGGATTTGTGCTGGTGTTGCTGGTGCTTATGTTTTTTATGGGAGTTACCAATGCCTTCTTTGTGGCGCTGAGTGTGCCGCTGAGTGTGTTTGTAGCATTTCTCTTTTTACCCATTGCCGATGGAATTATTGGAACCACTGTTACACTGAATTTTATTGTACTGTTTGCCTTGCTTTTTGGTCTGGGCATTATTGTGGACGATGCCATTGTGGTAATAGAAAATACACACCGTATTTATAACAATGGCAAAGTACCTATTATCCGAAGTGCAAAAGAAGCAGCAGGCGAAGTGTTTATTCCTGTATTGGCAGGAACGGCTACAACGCTGGCACCTTTCTTTCCTTTACTGTTCTGGAAAGGAATTATTGGTAAGTTTATGATTTACCTGCCAACGATGTTGATATTAACGCTTGCAGCTTCATTGATTGTGGCATTTATTTTTAACCCGGTGTTTGCGGTAAGTTTCATGAAGCCTGATGACAGGGAGAACAAGGAACCAAAGATTGCTTTGTTCAAAAAATCATGGTTCCTGGCATTTGCTGCAATAGCAGTATTGCTGCATCTTTCGGGCTGGCATGGTTTTGCAAATTTCATTTTGTTTATGTTACTGATGGCAGTGCTCAACCGTTTTTTCATCAACGATGCCATTCATGCATTCCAGAAAAAAGTATTGCCTTGGCTGATGAATAAATACGAAAATTTATTACGCTGGGTATTGCAAAAACGCAGACCGGTATTTATGCTTGTTGGTTTATTCATTTTATTTCCTGTTGCCGCAGGTTTGTTAATGTTACGTGGCAATAAATCAACATTCTTTCCCAGCGGCGATCCTAATTTTATTTATGTCTATTTAAAAATGCCGGTGGGTACCAACGTAAAAGTTACCGACAGCATTACGCATGTGCTCGAAGGAAGAGTTAAAAAAGTACTGGAAAAAGAACTTCCCGGAAACGAAGGAAGCATTGTGGAAAGTATAATTACCAATGTGGCCAACAGCGCCAATAACCCAAGAGATAATAACAGAAGTGTTCGTTCAAATTTAGGAAGGATACAGGTGTCGTTTGTTGAATACGAAAAGCGTGACGGCAAACACACACTCCCTTACATGGATGCTATAAGGAAAGAAATGAAGGGTATTCCAGGTGCAAGCATTGAAGTGGCAAAAGAAGATGGCGGACCACCAACCGACCCGCCGGTAAATATTGAAATAGCAGGCGATAAATTTGAAGAAATAGCAAAAGTTGCCAGCAACCTTTCTGCCTATTTAGATACCAACCAGGTGTATGGTATTGAAAACTTACGCATGGATGTAGATTTAAGCAGCCCCGAAATAACCATTAATGTAAACAGGGAAAGGGCAATGATGGAAGGCTTAAGCACCGGCCAGGTTGGGATGGAAATTCGTACCGCAGTGTTTGGTAAGGAAGTAAGTAAGCTGAAAGATGGTGAAGATGAATATAAAATTCAGGTGCGTTATACCGACCTGATGCGTAACAATGTTACAGACCTCATGAACATGCGTATTACATTCATGGATATGAATACGATGATGGTAAAATCTATTCCGCTGAGTGCGGTGGCAACGGTGGATTATACAAACACTTCCGGCGCCATTGCCCGTAAAAATGTAAAACGAACCATCCAGTTGCAGAGTAATGTGCTTGACCCCTCCATGTCGGGTAAAGTAAATGAAGAGCTGGCATTAAAAATTGCCGACTTCAAAAGCAAAACAAAAATACCAGCCGATGTAAACATTAAACAAACAGGCCAGGGCGAGCAGGAAAAAGAAACACAGTCATTCCTTGGTATGGCATTGGCCATTGCATTGGGATTAATTTTCCTGATACTGGTATTGCAGTTTAATTCAATGAGCAAACCATTTATTGTTTTAACAGAAATTTTCTTTTCTGTAATAGGTGTATTACTGGGCTATGCATTTACAGGAATGACCATTGCAACCATCATGTTGGGTGTGGGTGTTGTTGGCCTTGCAGGTATCGTAATAAAGAACGGAATTTTGCTCATAGAATTTACAGATGAATTACGAAGCAGGGGAATCAAAACCAGGGAAGCCGCTATTCAGGCCGGCAAAATCCGTATCATTCCGGTATTGTTAACGGCCGTTGCAACTATATTAGGGTTGCTTCCGCTGGCAGTTGGTTTCAATATCAATTTCGTTTCCTTTTTCACCACATTAAATCCGCACATTTTCTTTGGCGGCGATAGTGTAGTGTTTTGGGGGCCGCTTAGCTGGACAATTATTTTCGGATTGGTGTTCGCCTTCTTCCTCACATTAATAATGGTGCCCAGCATGTACATCATTGCCGAAAGATTGCGCCGGCCAATGGAAAAATTTTATGGCACAAAATATATTGCATTGCTTGGTTTTACCGGGCCGCTGTTCTTCCTTTTTGTAGGCATCATGTATCTTGTAAAAATGATACAGGGCAAAAAAGTGTGGAACGGAAAACTAAAAGAAATAAAAAGAGCTGAATAAGAATTTAAAGTTGCCTGGCAGGCCGGTTATGATAAAACTTAATACCGCTCATTTATATGTGCGGTATTTTTTTTGAGACATTCTGTATTTCTTTGTTCAACATCGTTGTGTCACTCACTTGTACTTCATACCAATATTCATCTTTTATCTAAGCGTAGCCGGAAGCGAAAAAAATAGTTCAGTAAAAGTTTGGCAGTCTCGTTTTTTTAATCGTATATTTACGATATAAGATTAAAAATGAATAAAAAGCAGCATTGGGAAAATGTTTATAATACAAAACAGTTTACAGAATTAAGCTGGTATCAGCAGGTGCCGCAGGAATCACTGGATTTTGTAAAAGAATTTTCGTTGCCCTTAACTGCTTCCATTATTGATATTGGCGGTGGGGATAGTTATTTTGTTGACCATCTTTTAACTGCAGGTTATAAAAACATTACTGTGCTTGATATTTCTGCTGCTGCTATTCATAAATCCCAACTCCGTCTGGGAGCAAAGGCCACAAGTGTAAACTGGATTATTTCAGATGTTACTGAACTGGACATAGATAAAAAGTTTGACTATTGGCATGACCGGGCAGCTTTCCATTTCTTAACCGCCGCCGAGGAAATAAACAATTACTTATACGTTGCCCGTAAACATTTAACCCAATCCGGTAAAATGGTGATAGGAACATTTTCTCTTGAAGGTCCCTATAAATGCAGCGGCCTTCCTGTAAAGCAATACAGCGAAACAGGTTTACAACAGGCATTAAAAAAGTGGTTTAAAAAAATCCGTTGCATAGCATCTGAACATATCACGCCTTTTAATACATTGCAGCATTTTTTATTCTGCAGTTTTCAAAAACAAATTAATTAGCATGGCCATTCACAAAAAAGAATCATTCTCACAAAAAGAGCAGGACCTGGCAGAATTTGCCAAAGCGCTGGCGCATCCTGCCCGAATTGCGATATTAAAACTGCTGGCCCGGCGCAATGAATGTATCTGTGGCGAAATTGTAGAAGTGTTGCCATTGTCGCAGTCAACCGTATCGCAGCATTTAAAAGAATTAAAAAATGCAGGATTAATAAACGGCGAAACCGACGGGCCAAGAAGTTGCTACTGCATCAACTGGAAAGCTTTTGAAAAATTCAACGCCGAATTCTGTTTTCTTTTTAACCATCTCAAATTGAAAAATGAAAAAGCCTGTTGCTGAAATTTATTTTTTAACCATAAATAGTATAACCATGAACACAGATCAGAAAGACCCGGGTTGTTGCACAGCGGACAGCGAATGTTGCGGAAACATAACCGATATGGGTTGCTGTTAAAAATCAAAGTCCCGGTAAAATAGCCGGGACATTTTAATTTTAGTGTATGGAAATAACAGTCCTGCTTCCGCATCACTGGGCAGCAGTTAAAAAAATTTATGAAGAAGGTATTGCCACCGGCAATGCAACATTTCAAACCACTGCGCCTTCCTGGCAAGAGTGGGATGCAGAGCATGTTAAAAACTCAAGGCTGGTAGCAATTGAAAACTTAACTGTACTGGGCTGGGCTGCTCTTACGCCGGTAAGCGGCCGCTGTGTTTATGCAGGTGTTGGCGAAGTGAGTGTGTATGTTGCCGATGCTGCAAGAGGAAAAGGGCTTGGTAAAAAATTACTACAGGCCCTGGTTGATGAAAGCGAAAAAAATAATTTCTGGACATTGCAGGCCGGCATTTTTCCTGAAAACAAAGCCAGCATAAAAATTCACGTGGACTGCGGATTCAGAATAATTGGCAGCAGGGAAAGGATAGGGCAAATGAAAAATATGTGGAGAGATACTTTATTATTGGAACGAAGAAGCAACAAAGTTGGAGTATGAAAAAGAAATTACTTTTTGTCTGCATCGAAAACAGCAACCGCTCACAAATGAGCCAGGCATTTGCAAAAATTCATGGTGGAGATAATATAGCGGCTTACAGCGCCGGAAGCAAACCCAGCGGCATAGTAAACCCCAAAGCCATTGCAGCCATGAAAGAACTGGGTTATGATTTAAGTAAGCATGATTCCAAATCGCTGGAAGAAGTAAAAGAATTTGCTCCATTTGATGCTGTGGTAACCATGGGTTGCGGCGATGCCTGCCCATGGATGCCAGCCAAACAATTTATTGACTGGCAAATACCCGATCCCAAACACATGGAACCAAAGCAGTTTAACGAAGTGAGGGATTTCATTGAAACTAAGGTGAAAGAATTGCTGAGCGAACTAAAATAAAAAAGCTCCCGGATTTTCGGAAGCTTTAAAACTCTTTTTCTCTTTGAGCAATTTTTTTTTCTGATTAATTTCTGCTGCTTATTTTAGAAAGCAAACGAAGAATTTCTAAATAGAGCCAAACTACGGTAACCAGCAGGCCAAAAGCGCCAAACCACTCCATATATTTCGGGGCACCCATTTCAACACCGTTTTCTATCATATCAAAATCAAGTATTAAATTCATTGCCGCCAATACTACAACAAAAAGCGAAAAACCAATTCCCATTGCGCTGCCTTCATGCAGAAAAGGAATAGTAATTCCAAAAAAACTGAGTGCAAATGAAATAAGGTAAAAAATAGCAATACCGGCAGTTGCTGTAATGATAATTGATTTAAACTTTTGAGTTGCCTTAATTATTTTAAAGCTGTATAACAAATACATGGCAATACAAGTTCCAAAAGTTAAACCAACTGCATTCATTACAATGTAAGGTGCCTGGTCGGCAAAAGCAAAATTGTAGTAAGCCGATATTGCACCTACAAACAATCCTTCTAATAAAGCATAAGCAGGCGCCAGGTATGGTGACCATTCTTTTTTAAACATCAATACAATTGCCACAACCAATCCGCCAATTGCACCAATTAAAATTAATGGTTGCACATTGCCACCGCCTTCAAATTCTTTCCAGGAATAAAATGCCGAACCCATTACCATTAAAAACAAAAAACCAAATTTGTTCAATGTTCCCTTTAGTGTCATTGCGTTTTCATGTGATACCACATTGTCTAATATCGTATCCTTAAATCTTTTTTCAGAAAGGGCCGGGTTGCCCGATTTAAACAGTGCCATAGTTTTATATTTTTTAAGCAGTAAAATTAATGATAATTATGAATCATTAAAGTTAAATTCTTTGGTAGTTTTTTACCGGCATTACCCAACGGAAAACCTAAAAACCCAAGTTCCTTATATTTGCAGCATGGAACAGTTGGTAAAACAAATTGAAATACTCAAAGAAGAAGTAGCAGCATTCAACAGCGACGATGCCGAGGCTTTTCGTATTAAATACCTTTGCAGCAAGGGTTTAGTAAAAGCCATCATGGGCGAAATGAAAAACGTGGCCGCCGAAAACAAAAAAGAAGCCGGGCAGCTGCTGAATGAATTCAAATTGTTTACTGAGGCAAAGTATGACGAACTTAAAAATGCTTCAGCTAATTCTGAAAACGGCAATCTGAAATCTGAAATTGATTTTACACTCCCCGGCGATAACCTTCCACTTGGCAGCCGCCACCCGATTAGTTTGGTAAAAAATAAAATCATATCCATCTTTCAGCGCCTTGGTTTTGCAGTTGCCGAAGGCCCCGAAATTGAAGACGACTGGCACAACTTTACCGCACTCAACCTTCCGGAAAATCACCCGGCAAGAGACATGCAGGATACATTTTACATCAACCAAAATCCCGACTGGCTGTTGCGAACCCATACATCCAGTGTGCAGGTTCGGGAGATGGAAAAGGGAAAATTACCCATCAGGATTATTTGCCCCGGCAGGGTTTACCGCAATGAAACCATCAGTGCAAGGGCACATTGTTTCTTTCACCAGGTAGAAGGATTATACATTGCAGAAAATGTAAGCTTTGCCGATTTAAAACAAACGCTTTACTTTTTTGTGCAGCAAATGTTTGGTAAAGATGTAAAGGTTCGTTTTCGTCCAAGCTATTTCCCCTTTACCGAACCCAGTGCCGAGATGGATATCAGTTGCCTGATTTGCGGCGGCGAAGGCTGCAGTGTTTGCAAAAAAACGGGCTGGGTAGAAATTTTGGGTTGCGGCATGGTTCATCCCAATGTCTTGGACAACTGCGGCATAGACAGTAATAAATACACCGGTTTTGCATTTGGTATGGGCATCGAAAGAATAACCATGCTTAAATACCAGATAAAAGATTTGCGCCTGTTCAGTGAAAATGATGTAAGATTTTTGAAACAGTTTACGGGGGCGGTGTAAATTTTTTTAAAAGCTTTTGAAAATCTATTTAGCATAGTTGGTTGCAGCCGATAGCTATCGGCTCTTGTACTTTTATTTTCTATTCAGCAATAAAACTCATGTCTCAATCTATCTCAACCATCTGCGTTATCGGCGCCGGCACCATGGGCAGCGGCATTGCACAGGTAGCAGCACAAAATGGCTTCTACACTTTATTATTTGATATTAATAAGGAAGTGTTGGAGAAAGCAAAAACATCTGTCCAGAAAAACCTGCAGTATTTAGTTGATAAGCAAAAAATCTCCGCAGAAGAAAAAGAAACCATTTACAGCCGTATCCAATTCATTACCGATACCAACGATTGCCTGGCCGATGTAGTGATTGAAGCCATTGTGGAAAAAGTAGAAGCAAAAGTTGCGATCTTTAATCAATTGGCAGAAATTAATCACAGCGAAGTAATTTTTGCCAGCAACACATCTTCGCTATCTGTTTCTGATATACAGGCAAAAATTGTTCACCCCGAAAGGGTTGTGGGCATGCACTTTTTTAATCCGGCACCTTTGATGAAACTGGTGGAAGTAGTAAAAGGCAATCAAACAACAGATGAAGTGGCCCAAACCATTTACAACCTTTGCAAAGAGCTGAACAAAACGCCTGTGATGTGTAAAGATGCACCGGGCTTTATTGTGAACCGTGTGGCACGACATTATTATCTGGAAGCAATGAAGCTGGTAGAAAATGGGATTGCTACGTTTGAAGATGTAGATACTATCATGGAAGCAAGTGGGTTTAAAATGGGGCCGTTTAAGTTGATGGATTTAATTGGTATGGATGTAAACCTTTCAGTATCACAAAGCATTTACGAGGCATTTAATAAAGAAGAACGTTTTAAACCATCACCAATACAAATTGATAAAGTGGAAAAGGGAGACTTAGGAAAAAAAACAGGGAAGGGCTTTTACACTTATAACTTATAACTTACTACTCTTAACTTTTCAGTATGGTTTTAGTAACCGGCGGCGCAGGCTTACTCGGCAATGAATTAATTACTCAATTACTTGCTCAGGGTAAAAAGGTAAGGGCAATCTTTAATAAGACGCCACTACCCGATTTTCATTCGCCCAACCTCGGGCAGTTTCAATGCAATATTTTAGACGTTGTTGGTTTGGAAGAAGCCATGCAGGGCATCGAACAGGTATATCATTGTGCTGCAATCGTCACCTTCAATCCAAAGAAAAGAATGGAAATGTTTAAAATAAACATTGAAGGAACAGCCAATGTGGTAAATGCAGCGCTGGATGCAGGTGTTAAAAAAATGGTTCATGCAAGTTCTGTAGCAGCGCTGGGAAGAATAAGAACAAATGAAGTTATTAATGAAACAATGAACTGGACACCGGAAACCAGCAACAGTGCTTATGGCCAAAGTAAATTTCTGGCCGAAATGCAGGTATGGCGTGGAATAGGAGAAGGGCTTGATGCTGTGATGGTGAACCCGGTAATTATTTTAGGAGCCGGTAACTGGAATGAGGGCAGCTCTAAAATATTTCAATCTGTTTACAATGAATTTCCCTGGTACTCGGATGGCACTACTGGTTTTGTTGATGTTCGTGATGTTGCCAAAGCAATGATTCAACTAATGGAAAGCAATGTTACAGCCGAAAGGTTTATACTCAGTGCCGAAACACGGAGTTACCATGATGTATTGAATTTAATGGCAAATGCATTTGGCAAAAAACCGCCTTATAAAAAAGTAACACCGTTCATTGCCAAAATTGTATGGCGGCTCGAAAAAATAAAAAGCATGTTTACGGGCAAAGAACCACTTATTACAAAAGAAACTGCCAGAACAGCTATGGCAAAAGTAAATTTTGATAATAGCAAGCTGAATAAATTCCTGCCGGGCTTTGCTTATCGCAGCATTGAAGAGACCATTACAGATACCTGCGTCGTATTTCAACAAAAACTTAACAAGTAGCGGCATAGTTTTGCCAATGTATTGTAGCCATCATTATTTCATTCTTGTAAATTCGTGGCTAATAAAAATATCGTATGAAAAAATATATCATCGCTTTAACTGCACTCTTCATTTCATCAACCGCATTTTCGCAGGTATCTTATTACATTGTTACCGGAAAAATAATTGACAAAGAAACAAAAGCGCCTTTGCAGGCAGCATCTGTGTTTGCAGAAAATACAACTATTGGAACTGCAACAGATGCAGACGGTAATTTCAAAATTTACCTTCCTTATGGCGGTTACGATCTGGTAATAACATTTACAGGTTATCAAACCGAAACCAAAAGAGTTACCACAGCCGATGGCGATAATAAAAACATCGTAATTGAAATTGCCAGGAAGCAAAAGGAACTGGAAGATGTGGTGGTAAAAGGAAACAACGAAGTAAAAGACGGCTGGGATAAATACGGCGATTTCTTTTTAGAAAATTTTATTGGCAAAACTGTCAACAGTAAGCTTTGTACCATAAAAAATAAAGACGTACTCCATTTTTATTTTTCTAAAAAAAGAAACCGACTGAAAGTACTGGCTGCCGAACCTGTGCTGATAGAAAATCTTGCACTGGGTTATAACATTAAATACACAATGGATTCTTTTACACATGAATACAACAGTGCTGCCACCGTTTACAGTGGTTATCCTTTGTTTGAAGAAATGGTAAGCACAGATGAATCTCAAAAAGTTAATTGGCTTGCCAGTCGAAAAATTGCCTACAATGGTTCGGTGCTTCATTTTATGCGGAGCCTTTATAATAAGCAATTAAAAGAAGAAGGATTTGAAATTCAGTTTTTAATAAAGGTGAACAATAAAGACTCAGGGTTTGTACTGAAAAATTTTTACGCCGCATTAAATTATAATAAAGACGACAGCACACAAACTGTAGAAGTAATGCCCAACCAGCCCGATGTAGCTGTAATTTATAAAAACGAAGAACCGCAGGCCGCTTATGCTGCTTTCAACCCCGATGAGTCGGCTAAATTCCAGTTGTCTGTTTTTTCTTTTGTTCCGGCACAGCCTATCATCATAGAACAAAACGGTTATTATTTTGAGCAAACCGATTTTACCATTAACCAATACCTGGGCTGGGAAAAAATGGCAGATATGCTGCCCTATGATTTTAAAGTGTTGTAAAAATTATTTGCCCATCACTTTTTCCCAGAGCTGGGGTATTCTTTTTACCCAAACCAATTCTTTCATTTTTTCTTTTGCATCTTCAATGGGGCTGCCAAAATAAACTTTTCCGCCTTCTGTATCCTTGCCTACACCGCTTTGTGCATATATCACCGCATTGGCTCCAATGGTGAGGGTTTTACTTACACCCACCTGGCCCCAGAGTGTTACACCGTCTTCCAGGGTAACAACTCCGGCAATTCCAACCTGTGCCGCAATCAAACAATTCTTTCCGGTAACCGTATCGTGGCCAATATGAATCATATTATCCATCTTGGTTCCCTTGCCAATAATGGTATCGTGGCTTACGCCCCGGTCAATGGTGCAGCCGGCACCAATTTCTGCGTAATCTTCAATAATTACCCGGCCGCAATCTGGCATTTTTTTATACCACAGTTCCCTGTCTTTTTTTGTGTTGTAATAAAAAGAATTGCTGCCAATAACTGTGCCTGCCTGTATAATTACATGGTCGCCAATAATACAGTGATCCATGATGGTAACATTGGGATGGATGATACAGTTTTTTCCAATCTTTACATGGTTGCCTATAAAACTGTTTGGATAAATAAAAGTTCCTTCGTCAATTACTGCAGTGTCACTTATTATTTTTGAGGATGGTTCAAATGGACGAAAATGATTTACAATTTTGCAATACGCTTCAAATGGATTGTCTGAAATTAATAAAGCCTTTCCATCGGGGCAATCTGTTTCTTTATTAATAATAATAAAATCGGCAGCACTGTTAATACACTTGTTATAATATTTTGGATGGTCCACAAAAACCAAATCGCCTTTTTCTACTTTGTGTATTTCATTAATTCCTTTTGCAGATGCAGTGATATTGCCAACTGCTTTTGCGTTAATAAATTCAGCAATCCATTGTATGGAAACCGGGGAAGGAAACTGCATAAAGATAAATTTTGGTAAAGGTACTATGCTTTGGTTTTTATGCAATAATCTTCTGCAAACTGTTAAAATGAAGCTTTATAGAATTAAATACCATTTTTTTCAAAAATATTTTTTCATCGCAAAAACACGAAAAGTACCGGGGAGTGAAAATCATTTTCGTTATTTTAATAAAAATAAAAAAGACTTGAAATGATTCAGAAAAAAAATTGCAAACAGTTAAACACTTGTTGTATCAATGCTTTCAACCGTTTAATTATATTCTTTTAAAAAAGCAAAAAAGAAAAATTTATCAGCATGTCATCTTATTCATCCAATAAATGATTGTTATCAGCTTTCTATTATCCACAGTAATAAAAAAAATGTGAATAAAATAGTTTGGAAAATATTTTATGTTAGCAAAAATTCTTTTTAATATTGTGCAGGGAATTTGGTTCCCGGTACTTACTAACCCATCCATATATTAAAGCCCGGTTTCAAATCCGGGCTTTATTATTTTTATCAATGCTCCTTTTCTTTCATAATTTTTTTGCAAATGAAAATATACAAATCAGTAAAAAATAATTTTATTATCAGTACCGATAAAACAAAACTGCAGGATGATGTAATTCATAATTATTTATGCAACGAAAGTTATTGGGCAAAAAATATTTCAATTGATATTGTGCAAAAAAGTATTGAAGGTGCTTTTTGTTTTGGTTTGTATGATGAACAAAAGCAAATTGGTTTTGCAAGAGTAATTACAGACGCTGCAACTTTTGGTTACCTCGCCGATGTTTTTATTTTAGAAGCATACAGAAATAAAGGTTTAGGTAAATGGCTGATGCAGGAAATAATGAATTGCCCGGCTTTGCAGGGCTTCCGTGGCTGGATGCTGGCCACAAAAGATGCTCATGGATTGTACAGGCAATTTGGTTTTGAATCATTGGTTAATTCAGATCGTATCATGAGGTTCAGTCCATTTAAAGAATATCCGTTACCAGGCTCATAGTATCCTGCATCAAGTATTCAGAAACAACTATCTTGCAAAAAAATAATTTCTCTATATGCTTAAATCAATGACAGGTTTTGGAAGGGCAGAACAAACCGTACATGAAAAAACTTTTTTGGTAGAAATCAAATCACTTAACGGAAAGCAGTATGAATTGCAACTGAAATTACCCCCGCTGCTGAGGCCTTATGAATTTGAAATAAGAAATATCCTGCAGGAACAATTAATAAGGGGCACTATTGACTGTTCAGTTAACATTAAACAAAACGGAACTTCCAAACCTGTAAATATCAATACAGATTTAATTAAGGCATATTATAACCAGATAGATGAGCTGGCAAAGGAATTAAAAATTGACACCAATTCTGTTTTAAGTGCTTTGCTCCGTTTGCCAGAAGTGGTAACACCCACCAATGATGTGCTGAATGAAAATGATTTTACCGAGTTTAAAAAAGTATTGACGGGTGCTATTGACGAACTGAACCGCCACAGGGTGGAAGAAGGCGCTTCTATAGAAAAAGATTTGCAGCAACGTATTACAAATATTGCTGCCCAGGAAGAAGCCATCATTAAACTGGAACCTGAACGCAAGAAAAGAATCAAAGACGAAATTCACCAGTTGCTGGATGAACATGTAGGTAAAGAAAATATTGACAATAACCGCATGGAACAGGAACTGATTTATTATATGGAGAAGATTGACATCCACGAAGAGCAGATTCGCCTGCGCCAGCATTGCGAATATTTTCAGTCCATCTTTAACCTGCCCGATGAAGGCAAAGGCAAAAAACTTTCTTTTATTTTGCAGGAAATTGGAAGGGAGATTAACACCACCGGCAGCAAAGCTTACGACGCCGGCATTCAAAAATGTGTCGTGGTAATGAAAGACGAACTGGAAAAAGCAAAAGAACAGGTGCTGAATGTGCTGTAAGCAATTCAAACAATTAATTAACGGGAATTATTAATAAAAATGAAAGGGTTTAAATTAAAAAGAGGCTTCACTTTCTTCTTACTTATTTCTCATTCCTTATTCCTTATTTCTTCCTGCACACACCTCGACCTTTACGAAAAAAACATTCCCATACCCAATTATGAATGGAAAAGCAGTTTTACCGCTGCTGGTTCATTTTCCATTGCCGACACAACATCTTTTTATACCATAGCCCTTGTATTGCGCCACACCGATGCTTACAGGTACAATAATATATGGCTCGAAGTGGGTATTCAAAATCCCGGGGATACCATGTTTTACCAAAAAGTAAATCTTACCCTCGGCAATGATGCCAGCGGATGGGAAGGCAGCGGCATGAATGACATTTGGGAACTGAGAAAACCACTTACAACAAAACCCTTGCCTTTTAAAAAAGCAGGAGTTTATAATTTCAGTATCAAACAAATAATGAGAGATGATCCGCTGCTTTATGTAATGAGCGCAGGGTTGCGGATAGAAAAACAGGAAAATAAAAATTAACAACAGGCTGATACAAAAAACCAAATCTGCTCGTTTTAACAAAACAATTCTTTATTTTGCATACATGAACCGGATAGCATTTACAGTAGTTTTATTTACAGCATTTACCTTTAACGCCGCTGCCCAGCGATACGATTATGTTCAGCAGGGAGAATTTGGCATTAGCTTAGGCGGTGCACATTATTTTGGCGATCTTAATACAAGGTCGGCCCTTAACCGGCCCAAACCAGCCCTTGGGATATTCTTCCGCAAGCAATTTGGCAATTATGTAGGCATGCGTATAGCAGCACATTATGCCCAGGTTGGCTACAGCGATGTGTACAGCAAAAACGACTATCAAAAAACAAGAAACCTTAGTTTCAATTCAAATATCTGGGAGCTGGCTGTGCAGGGCGATTTTAATTTTTTCAAATTTATTCCCAGCGACCCCGAACACTTATTTACCCCTTATGTAACATTGGGGGTAGGAGTTTTTACTTACGATCCGTATGCTTACCTCGGCGGCAAAAAAGAATTTTTACGTCCGCTTGGTACCGAAGGGCAAACCATTGGCTACAAAGGAAGGAAGCAATATAGTACCATGGCTTTCTGCATGCCATTGGGTGCGGGTGTTAAATACAACGTAAGCGATAAAGTAAATATATCTTTTGAAATAAGCCAGCGGTTTACCAATACAGATTACCTCGATGATGTAAGCTCTACTTATATTGGTGTAAATAATTTTCAGTTGCTGCCAAACGGCCAGCCATCAACCGCAGCATTGTTGCAGGACCGCTCTTACGAAATCGACCCCGTTAACATCCTGGGGGTAGAAGGAAGGCAGCGTGGATGGAGCAAACAAAAAGACCAGTATGTGATCGCTGAAATTGGAATTACTTTTAATTTGAGCAGTTACAGGTGCCCAACAGGACAATAATAAAAAAATACTTGGCGTCTTTTTAGATAATTTTAACAATTGGCATTTTATTTGCGATAAATATTATCCCCAGATCAATCGAAGATAATTTTTTATCTTCCTGTTTCCAACCAAAGAATAACAAAGAATAATCCTGATCATTCTGTGATGAGACCATAGTTTTTCATTCATCAAACTTAAACTATGGCGTTCATTCGTAACTGCTTACTTACTGTATCATTTGCTTTTTGGTTTTCACAATCAAAGGCTCAAACTGTCAGCTATCCGGCTCAATCATCTCAATTGCTTAAAGCAACTGCCGAAGATGTGGCAATGCTGTTGCAAAAAGCAATTGCCGGAAGCACATTTACAGCACAGCAATATTCAATACTTCCTTCTTCAGGGTTCATATTTATTTACGACAGCACCATTACCGATAACCAGGCTTGCAAAATTGAAGGCAATGGAGCTTCATTGGTAAAATTTTCTGCTTTGCAGGATAATGGATTGTGCTTTGGAGTTTATCAGTACCTGCAGCAACTTGGTTTCAGATTCTACCAGCCCGGCAGCATTTGGGAAATTATTCCATCGCTTACATCCGTTTACAGAAATATCAATGCCACAATCACCTCTTCCTTTAAATACAAAACATGGAACATCAGCGGCGGCCACAACCGCTGGGCAATGGACAACAACAATAATTATAGCTGGGATGCTTACTTTGGCGACAATGGACACAACTGGGCTTTGTACCAGCGAAGAAACGGTATGACAGGCGCTTACCGTTTTGGCGGCCACCGCAGCGATGTAATGAACGGCAGTTACTTAAGCACTTTGCAAAACAATCCATGTTATGTAGCATGTTACGAAGGTTCCAGGCAGGCAAACACACAATCGGTGCCAGATATAAACAGCAATGCCGCCATGCAATTATGGAGTGGAACGCTGGAACAAAAATATACACAGTATAAGAACACAGTTTTTGGAAATGCAAATCTCTATTCAAACCTTTACAGAAATTTTAGTTATTACAATGACCGCATCAGCATCGAAGTTCCGGATGGTGCACAGTGGGGCAACTCAAAAGATTATTCCGTTTGCAGCAATATAGATTATCCAAAAGAAAGCGACCAGCAGTTTTCGCTGGCCAACTTTACGGCGCTGCAGTTAAACAATGCTTATCCCGGCAAGCGCTTTCAGTTATATGCTTACTCAAGCCATGCCGATGTGCCTTCTTCAAACATCGCCATCAATGCCAGCATTGATGTGCAGGTGGTGCCTGGTGCTTTTCAAAATGAAAGCAGTGCAAAGGGTTTATTAAACCGCTGGTATGGTAAAACAAATAACCTTTCTGAATATCATTACCTCAATATTCCACAGTGGGGTGGCGAAACACCTATGTTTTATTTAGATGAAGTAAAAACAACATTGCAAAGGCTAAAAGAAAAAAACAGCCAGGGTATAATGTGGGAAGCATCGCCTGCAAAATTTGCCAGCCTTCCTTTTTTGCTGGCGGCCAATAGCAATTTATTGAGCAATGCTTCAGTTGACAGCAGCCTGCATAGTTTTTGCGATGATATGTTTGGCGCAGCAAACAATACCATTTATAAACTGCTGCAGTTGTGGAGCAATGATAAAACTATTACTATGGGCGATTTTATAGCCGACAATAAATATAAAAACCCTCTTTACTTTCAGTGGTTGAATGATGCAGTATCGCAAACACAAAATGCAGCGCTGGTGGTAAAAGAAAGAATAGCAGAGATGAAGGCTTACATGCACTACATGGTTTTGTATTACGATTGGTTATTTGATCAAAGAACAAATACTGCAAAGGCAGCTAAAGCAGCAACACTTTGCACTTACCTGGCCAGGATAAATAAAATGCAATTGGTAAACAGTTATTTTATTATTGCCGATATCACCAGCCGCTACGATGTTAACTCCGTTTTTTACCAGCAATACAATATTGCCAATGGTACAGCTTATCAAAACGGTAACCTGCCTTTAATAACTGCAGCTGAAATTGAAAACAATTTTACTGCAGATTACAATGCACAGTCAAATCTTATCAACCAGTATAAATTAGAAGACGCTGCTTTTATGCAAAGCCAGTTTAATGCGGCTAACATAACGGCACTGAAAAAGATATTTGTAAAACTCAGTTACACCAATGGCGCCGGTTATCCCGGCCGCAGTGAGTATTATATCAATGCGCCGCAGGCCGGCAGCTTTACTATAAAATATTTTGTGCAGTACCAGATGCCCGGCAAAGGCTATGTAAATTTTACCGTAGAGGCTGTTGACAAAGCCCTGCAGGTAATAAAAGATTTTTCTATTGGCCGCAGGGATGCACCCGACGGAACATTTACAGTAAACCTTCCTGCAGCAGGCACTTATAAATTATCAGTTGTATCAAAATACAAATCAACAACAGATGTAACCATCAGTACCAACGGAAATTATTTTTATAAAAACGCCCCCTTCCTTGGCAACAAAACAGAAAATTACAGAACCAACTTACTCAGCCTGCCCGGTTATTTTTACATACCCAATGGCATCAGTAAAGTTTACTTCAGTGTCAATAATTCAAATCCCGGGGGCAACGGCTTTGCCACTCCCGATGCAATAAGCAAAGCATTTGTTTTCAGGGATAATTTTGAGAATACAATACAGCCCAAACTTGTAAATACAAATGATTCTTCCCTGTTTTACTTAGATGTGCCTGCATTGGCCAACGGAACTTTCTGGCATGTTTATAAAATGGAGCAATACAACCTTTGCTTTACCAACATCAGTAACATTACCTGGTTTGCCGAAACCAAACCATGCAGCAATGCCAACTTTACCGCTTCCATCATAAAAAAATACAACGACTGCATTACCAAACTAACTGCTTCTTCCAGCAGCGCCAGCAACCTTCACTGGGAAATTTATGACCTAGGCCGCTGGACTTATTACAGCAATCAAACAACAGTCGAGTTGCCCAACTACACATCACCCAATGCAGTCATCACTTTAAAAAATGGCAGTAACTGCACCGTTACCAAACGCCTGGGCGATGATGACAAATATTTAAAAAGCAAAGAAGCCTGCGGCAGCGGCGCCCCCATTGCAGCCGTAAACGGCACACCGGTTTTATATCCCAATCCTTCTAATGGTATTTTTAACTGCATGCAAAATGGCTCGGTAGCTTTTGCAGAAGAAATTATGGTTACTAATGCACAGGGCTTAAAATTGTGCAGCTATAAAGATGTAAAACAATTCAACATCAGCAATGTAGCTGCCGGTGTTTATTGGTACAGGATGACGGTGAATGGTGAACAATTCAAAGGTAAAATCATTAAAATGTAAAGCCATGCATGCAGTAAATTCCACTATCAAACTCCTCGTATCTGTTTCTGCAACTACTTCATTTAGTTCGGCAGATAAATACAATATACCCTGGGGGCTTGCTGCTCAGGCTACTTCAGTTACTAACCTGCAAACTGCAAAGCCAAGGTTTCAGCCAGCTCAAAAAACTTCCACCTGTGCCAGCATCAGGTGGCATAAAACAACAGGCAATTTTAACAGCAGCTATTAGCAATACGAAATTGCATTGCCAGCATCAATAAAGTCATTGTGTAAAAAATAAAACCTTGTTAACCTGCCTTGCAGGCTCCCGCTTTTCCGCAGGCTATGTGAGAAGCTGTACACAAAAGAAATTAATATTTCTATGCTCACTTCCTCTAAGGTCAATATACATAGGAACCCGTGTTGTGTGCAATGTTATTTTTTCTTTTTTTAGAAGGCTTTGCTATTTTATTAAATGCTAATGCCAGGTTAATCCAATACGCTAACTTCTTTTTTGTATTCAATACAGTTATATCAACAAAGGCAAAACCTTTCATTACCTTATTTGTAAAGTCCATTGGTTTGCAACCCTCTTTCTCCATTAATTCGGATGTTTTTGCCGGATCAAACCTTACCATCAGCCGGCTGGTTTCAACTCCCACACACATTTTGTCATTAACCATAAAACATAAACCACCAAACATTTTTTTCTCTTCAACATTTTCATGAGTCTCAGAAATAATTTCACGTACACTGTCTGCCAATTTTTCATTATACGCCATATATTAAATTTATATTGCTCCCGGCAGGGCATCAAATTCTCTTTTTTTATTTTCAAACCATTCTTTCATTGTTTCAGGCAATTGCATAAGTTCCTGTATTTTAGCCATTGCTTTAAGATGCTCTTCATCACCCAATTGAAACATTTCCATGCCATGTTGCTTGCTCATTCCAGCAATTTCTTCAAAAGTATTTGCATGAAATTCTTTATCACATGCTCCACCTAATTGTTTACAAGTCATTGTTTTCATATCATTAGTATTAATAGTTAATAAACATTAATCAGTCATCCGGATTGTTTTTAATGTTGCACCTAATAACAGTTTGTAAAAACCCAGCACGACACCGCCCTATAAATATACACACAATGTTAATGAGCACAAAGGCAGTATAATTTTTGTTTAAAAAATGCCCGGCAATTTATGCAATGAAAAAAAAACGCTTGCGAAGGTAAGGGGTAAATAAAAATTAAAACCTTCTTTACTCCTTGCTTTCAAAAGAATTTTATATTTTTATTTCAACTCTCTCTAAGGTCTATATATACATAGGAACCTTTTGTTGGCGGCAGACTTAGTAGAGAGCCGTGTCTTACTGTAATAGAAGTTTAAAACCTATTCTTCATTTTCTTCTTCTTCATTTTCTGGAATCTCTCGCCAGATGTCTAAATATGTATTATTTAGTTTGGCAATTTCATTTGCCTTTTGATGATTGCCCTTTTGTTCATAATAATTCGATATATCCCACATTAGTCCATTTGATACAAGAGTATTTGGTCTAGAAGAAAAATCTTGCTTTATACGTATGGAGATTTCTTTGAAATGCTTAATGTAATTGCTAATTAATTCTTCAGAAATAAATATTTTGGAAACACTTCTATAAAAGAAATGAAGTTCCATCCAATAGGGATTTAATTTATTTACTTCATAATTAGCGCTTTCGTTGGGGTTTCTTTTTTTCATTTCATCCAGCAATTCAATATACTCATGCCAGTTCTTTTTGAGTAAACCGCCATCGTGATAGTTATCTTCATTGTAGTTTTTTGAGCTTTCAAAAAGAAATTGAGCAAATTCAATATCATTAAACCATTGAATGAGTAAATCGAATACCCATAAAACCCCTTTACCGTTATAATATGAAGTCTCGGAATCAGTATAAGTAAAGCCTTCAAGGTCTATTCCCATTGAACCTGATTTTTTTTCCTTTAACCCTTCAATCCTTTTTTTTATTCTTTCTTCTCCTAAATAGTCAAAAACATATTCAATTCCATAACTTGTAAAGGCACCTAAATTTCTATTCATGAGAGTATAGTTAACTTATCTAGTTAAATATTTTAAGTTTTATTTTATTTCTGAATTTATTAAGAAGCTCGTTCAATTCCTCAATATCTTTTATGAATTTATCTTGTTTGGATTATCTGCCAATGGATTTTTGCTGTTGTATTTTTCTACACTCATTAAGAATCTCATCTTTTCTAGTAGTTTCTTGCTTTACCCACCGATATCCATCAGAGTTTTGTGTTCCTTCATCATTATATATTGTTTCGTGAGCAAGTATTCCATTTAGAGTTAATTGAATTTCTAAAAATCCAAAACGAATTACATTGTGGTCATCTTTTGAATGTTGATAGTAGCCATTTCCAGAACTATAAATAGCTTCGCTCATTCTAATTTGCCCAGTAAAGTCTTTATTCCCTGAAAGTGAAATGCCATCTTTAATTGTAAAAAGGTTCTTTTCTCTAACAAGTTCAAAGTATTTAGCCGCCTTGTTTATGTCAGTTTCATCAGTGCTATATTTTTTAAATGCCAAATATATACCCTCATACATTGAATAGATTTCAGAAAACACTTTATCCTTTCGCCTACTTTTTCTTCCTTCCCACCATAATGTAATTGCAAGTCCAAGAATTGCCCCAATGATTGCTCCAATAATTAAAAACGAAATTTCATGTGTCATTGTTGAGCAATTAGTTTGGGTTTGCAATAAATCCATTTCAAAGTATTAGAGTGTTCTGTCAGTTTGCCGCTAACGTTCGAGGCTTGCCGCAGGGCTGGAATTGTTGCTGTGTCCGCCCGGCAACTAAAGCCGATTGAAAAACTGATGTTGAAGTTAACAACTAAAAGCCAAATAGAATTCGGTCAGCCTGATATTAGTTGATAGAAGTACAACAGCCGATTGTTATTCCGTCCGCCAGCCTTGCGGCAAGCCCCTATGCTATAAATAAACAGGCGCTTAGAGTTGAAAAGCAGTCCAAATTAACTTTGGCTGCAGAAACAATATTGATTCATTCAAAACTCTAAACGCCATGACTAAAGTTAAAGCAAA
>JANNAM010000059.1:0-1929 GCA_031384415.1 Bacteroidota bacterium | reverse complement strand
TATCCCTGTCGCCACCGCAACCAACCACGGTAATTATTTTTTCATTGCCCTGCTTTAAATTTTTTATGGTTGCCAATACATTTAATAAAGCATCAGGTGTATGTGCATAATCAACTATCCCTTTTATTTTTTCTTTTTTACTTACCATGTAATCGAATCTTCCTTCGGCTCCATCAAGGCTGCTTAAAACCTGCAACACATTGTCCTTATCTTCTCCCAGGCAAACGGCTGTGCCATACACAGCCAATAAATTATATGCATTAAATTCTCCTATCAGCCGGAAATACACTTCCTTTTCATTTACCGTCATGTGCAATCCTTCCAGGCTGTTATCAAGTATCTTTCCTTTAAAATCAGCCATCGTTTTCAGGCTGTAGAAATATTTTTTTGCAATGGTATTCTGCAGCATCACTGCTCCTCTTTTATCATCTGCATTGCTGATGGCAAAAGCTGTTGCCGGCAGTTTATCAAACCATGATTTTTTTACACGGATGTATTCATCAAATGTTTTGTGATAATCAAGATGATCGTGCGTGATATTGCTGAACAATGCTGCGGCAAACTGCAAACCCGTTATCCTGCCCTGGTGTATGGCGTGGCTGCTGCATTCCATAAATACAAATTCGCAATCTTCATCAACCATCTGCTTCAGCAAGGCATTAATAGTAACCGCATCTGGTGTGGTATGTGTTGCGGCAATTATTTTATCCCCAATTTGATTTTGCACCGTGCTTACCAATCCGCATTTGTAACCCAGGGCTGTAAACAGTTTCCACAAAAGTGTTGCAATGGTTGTTTTACCATTAGTGCCGGTAACACCAACCAGTTTTAATTTCAAAGAGGGTTCGCCATAAAAATTATGGCTCATGTAACCCGCAGCATCAGCCGCATTTTCTACCTGCACATAAGTAATATTTTTATTGATGGCAGATGGCAGTGTATCACAAATTATTACCGCCGCACCTTTTTCAACTGCATGCTCAATAAATTCCTCTCCATTGGTTTTAGTGCCTTTTAATGCAATAAAGCAGGAGCCTGGTTTTACTTTACGTGAATCAATCTGCAGATCAATTACCTCTATATTGGTATTACCCTTTACAGAGCGGATAGAAACTTTATATAGTATGTCCTGCAGTATCAATTTAGTATTAAAGCGATGTTTTGTTTTTTATTAAAATTTGTTCCTGCCGCCACGGACTGGTTAAGTACCCTGCCCCTGCCGGTGCTGGTAACTTTCAATCCCATATTTTCCAGTAAATACACCGCATCCTTCAAACCCATTCCGACAACGTTAGGGGTTACAGAACCGGATGATGATGTTGATATAAGCGGTGTATAGAGGGTTGTGGAATTATTTTTCATTTGCATGGATCTCCAGAAACCGGAAACAGCCGAATCGGTATAAGGCAGATTTAAAGAAGTAAAAATTGAAGCGATTTCATTTTTCATTCCAAAATAATTATACTGGTTACTGTCCGGTTTATTAACAGCCAGATATTTTTTTGAACCCAGGTAACTGCCATAGATCCTGTCGCTTATTTCTTTAAACACATTACCTGATACATCAGCACCATATATTTTAATTGATTCTCTACTGTTTTGAATAACTACGGCCATAGTATATTTTGGCTGGTTGGCCGGAAAATAACCGATGAAAGAAGCCTGGTAAATTTTATTTCCCCGGTTATATCCCCTGTTATCCAAAGCAGTAACTGCGGTACCTGTTTTACCTGCAATAAGGTATGTTGAATCTTTTATCTGCCTGGCAGTACCGTGTTCTCCTTCAACTACGGCCAATAAACATTCCTTAAGCTGGGCAAGGGTTTCATCGCTGCATATTTTTTCAACCAGTACTTCCGGTTTAATTGCTCTTGTTACTACACCATATTGTTTTATTGAACTAACTAAATATGGTTTCATCATTTTACC
>JANNAM010000055.1:0-1973 GCA_031384415.1 Bacteroidota bacterium | reverse complement strand
GGCAGCGAAAGAATTGCTTCTTTGATGGACAGGATGGGTTACAAAGAGGGCGAAGTGATTCAGCACAGTATGATCAGCAAATCAATCGAAAGGGCGCAAAAAAAAGTAGAAGAAAATAATTTTGGCACCCGTAAAAGATTGCTGGAGTATGATGATGTAATGAACAAGCAGCGTAATGTGGTTTACGGAAAAAGAAACCATGCTTTGTTTGGCGAACGCCTTGCCCTTGACCTTGACAATGCGTTTTACTCTGTTGCTGAAGGATTGATAATTTCTTTTAAAGAGCAAAGTGATGAAGAAGGGTTTAAGCTGGCTTGCATTGTAAATTTTGGAATTGACACAACTATTACTGCCGATGAATTGTACAAAGACGATGTAAATATGCTTGCCGAACGTTTGTACCAGGAAGCAGTAACACAATACCGCCGCAAAACCGCGGCAATGATAAAACAAACATTGCCGGTTATTAAAAACATCCGCAAAGAACAGGGAAGCCATATCGAAAATGTTGCCGTGCCTTTTACTGATGGTAAAAAAGCAATACAAGCCCTTGCCAACCTTGATAAATACATAGCAAGCGAAGGGCAGGAACTTAACAATGCATTAGAACGCAGCATAACACTGGCATTGATTGACGATTCATGGAAAGAACATTTACGTGCCATGGACGATTTGCGCCACAGTGTGCAAACTGCAGGGTACGAACAAAAAGACCCGTTGGTAATTTATAAAATTGAAGCCTTCAATGCCTTTAAGCAAATGGATGATAAAGTGAACAGAGATATTGTAAGCTTTCTTAGCCATGCACAAATACCGATGGAGCAAACCAATGCGGGGCAGATACGGGAAGGCCGTGAACGCAAAACAGACATGAGCAAAATGCGCCAGCGCAAAGAAGAGTTCGCAGGTGCCGGTGGAGGTCCGCAACAATTAAGTGCTGAGAATGATTATATCGATCCATCCGAACAGATTAAGCAGGAGCCGATACGTGTGGAGAAAGCACCTGGCAGAAATGATCTTTGCCCCTGTGGTAGTGGCAAGAAGTATAAGCATTGCCATGGTAAGGAGGCGTAAAAATATTCTTAGTAAGATTGAAAACCGTTTCTCAAAAGGAGACGGTTTTTTAATGCCGGGATTTTTTAAAATCTTAAACTTTAAAAAAGTTATTTTGCACCTATGATTTCTTCACTGCTGATAATAGTTTTTGTTTTGGGCTATGTTGCCATAGCTTTTGAACATCCGCTAAAACTCAACAAAGCGGCTTCGGCATTAATTACCGGTGTTCTTTGCTGGACAATTTACATACTGCAAAGCGAATCTGCCGAAACAGTAGGAGATGAGTTGCTGCATCACCTCGGCGAAATAGCTTCCATACTTTTCTTTTTATTAGGAGCTATGACGATTGTTGAACTGATAGATTCACACAATGGCTTCGACATCATAACAGAAAAAATAAAAACAACCAGCAAGTCGAAACTTTTACTCATCATCATTACCATCACTTTTTTTCTTTCTGCCTTGCTTGATAATTTAACTACTGCCATTGTGATGACATCACTTTGTTCAAAATTATTAAGCGAAAAAGAAGACAGACTTTGGTTTGTAGGGTTAATTGTAATTGCTGCCAACGCAGGCGGTGCCTGGAGCCCGTTGGGAGATGTAACCACAACCATGCTTTGGATTGGCGGACAGATAACTGCATTGAATATTATGAAGCAACTTATACTGCCCAGCCTGGCAGCTTGTATCATACCTGCGTTGATTGTTGCTTACCGGTTCAGGGGAAAGCAAATTATTCCTATGCAGCAATCAGATACAACTGCTGCAGAAAAGCGGGAAGGGAAAATTATTTTATTTTCAGGAATTGGATTTTTAATTTTTGTGCCGGTATTTAAAACGGTTACACATTTACCCCCGTTCATGGGTATGCTGCTTGCACTGGGCTTGATGTGGGTGATCACTACTATCATTCA
>JANNAM010000052.1:0-1733 GCA_031384415.1 Bacteroidota bacterium | reverse complement strand
CAAGTGAGGTTTCTATAGGAGCTTTACTATCAGGCAATTCAGCCCAAAGTGCTTCTGCATAAGGCTTTATAGTTGGCAAGTCTTCAGTAAGGGTAAGTTTAAAACGAATATATGCATTCATATGGCTGTCAACTATATGGTGAATAACCTGACGGGCAGTCCACCCTCCCGGCTTATAGGATTCTTCCAGCATTTCATTGGTAAACTGTTCTAATTCTTTGCTGCAAAGGCCAGGCAACGTTTCGATTTCACCGATCCATTTTTTTATATCCCCTGGCGCATAATCGAAAGGATCCTTAAATTTTCCAATTGGGTAGCGTAATTTTTCAAGCTGTTCTGCATCCATAATAAGCTATTTTTTTGCCAAAGATAGGGAACAAAATTAGCAAAATGTCATTTTCAAAATTCTATAAACCTTTTCTTTACCTTGCAGCTCCATTTAAAAAACTATGAAAATTTTACAAATTATCACTTTCGGTTTAAGTTTTACCATACTTTTTTCCACTTCCTGTAGTTTTAAAAGGCATGCGGATAAGGTCTTTTATAATGGAAAGATTTACCTGATGGATAACAACTTCAACAGTGCTGATGCTTTTGCAATTTCTAATGGCAGAATAAAGGAAGTAGGCTCTAATGCAGACATATTAAGCGAGTTTGCTGCAACAGAAAAAATTGACCTCAAGGGGGCAATCGTATTCCCGGGCTTTATCGATGCACATTGTCATTTTTATGGTTATGCCACAGATCTATTAAAATGTGATTTATATGGAACTACATCTTTTGACGAAGTACTAACGAAGGTTTCCGAGTATGCAAAAAATAAAAAATTCCAATGGATATTAGGCCGCGGCTGGGATCAGAATGACTGGGAGGAAAAACAGTTTCCCGGTAAAGCTTTGCTTGACAGTCTTTATCCCGACAAACCTGTTTTCCTAATGCGTATTGACGGTCATGCAGCTTTATGTAATTCTAAGGCGCTTGAAATAGCCGGAATTTCCGCATCTACAAAAATCGACGGTGGAGAAATTCTTCTGAAAGATGGTAAATTGACCGGTCTTGTAATAGATAATGCAATGGAGAAAGTGAAAGAAAAAATTCCTCCATTTTCTTCTGAAATGATTGAAGAATCTTTACTCAAAGCGCAGGACAATTGTTTTGAAGTTGGACTTACAACTCTTGATGATGCTGGTCTTGGAAAAGATTCAATTCAAACGCTTATCGATTTACAAAACAAAAGCAAACTCAAAATCAGGATTTATGCAATGTTGTCTGATGATCCTGCTACATTAAAACATTATTTTAAACATGGTCCTTTTAAGAATGACAGAATGCATGTGAATGCAATAAAAACCTATGCCGATGGTTCGCTGGGTTCAAGAGGTGCTTGCCTTAAAGAAGAATATGCTGATCAGAAAGGACATTTTGGCTTCATGCTTCATCCTCGAAAATACTTTGAGGAGCTGGCTGAAAAAGCCCTTAACTATAAATTTCAATTGTGTACGCATGTTATAGGCGATTCCGCAGCCAAAGAAATAATTGATGTATATACGAATCACCTTTCCAGCGATAACAGACGCCGGTGGCGATTGGAACATTGCCAGGTTATGGAAGAACGTGATAGAAAAAAAATTTCGGATTACAGTATTGTCCCTTCTGTTCAACCAACGCACGCAACCAGCGATATGAATTGGGCAGAAGAAAGACTCGGTAAAAAAAGAATGAAAGATGCCTAT
>JANNAM010000026.1:0-3607 GCA_031384415.1 Bacteroidota bacterium | reverse complement strand
ACTGCTGCTGCCGATGGTGCTGCACTTGCTGAGGACGAAGGATATGTGCAGGAAGAAAAATTATTTTGATTATCAAACCGCCTGTTACACTGCCAGCCAAACTTACAACATCACCGTAGTTTTCCCCACAGCAGCAGAATCTGCTGTTTTTTTTTTATCTTCACCTCCTATTTTCACCTTCTAATTTCTGGCAATGAGGAAATTTTTACTTCTCTTTTTTTTATTGGCATTTATTCAAATTACAAAAGCTCAAAATTGTGTTCCTACTAATATTAATGGTACGTCAGTCGATCTATATTGTGGTCAAAATTGTACCAACCTTCTCTTCCACATTCCTCATTTAAAAGCAACTACCGACTATGCAGTTGTTAATACGCCTTATACTCCATATCCTTATACAACACCATCAGGTATTGAACAACCAGAAATTTATATAGACGATAAATTTAGCCACTTGTTGAGTTTACCATTTAGCTTCTGTTTTTTTGGTTCAACATTTAACTCCTTTGTTATTGGTTCTAATGGAGTAATAACTTTTGACGCAACACAGGCTGATTGTAATAATGCATGGCAACTTCATAATGCAGGAACTCCTGTTCCAATTCCATTTGTGGGCACATTAACTTGCTCTAATGGGACTGGGCCGAAATACCCAAAATACTCTGTGATGGGTGTATACCATGATATTTTCCCACAAATTGGAGTTCCTCCTGGAAAAATAGAATGGAGAGTTGAAGGAGTTGCTCCATGCAGGAGATTAGTTGTTAGTTATTATAAAATTCCGATGTATAATACTCCCTGTAATAATCTTTTGAACACTACTCAAATAGTGGTTTACGAAAGCACAGGATTAATAGAAGTATTTATTGAAAACAAACCAGTTTGCTCGAGTTGGAATAATCCTACACCTGGATTAGCTATTTTAGGTATCCAAAAAGATGATACTAAAGCCGTTCCTGTTCAGGGAAAGAATTGTACAGTATGGACTGCAGTAAATCAAGCTTATCGTTTCGTTCCAAATGGTGGAGCATCCCGATTCCAAAGCTGTAAATTATATACTTTAGGTGGTGTATTTGTTGCTAATGGTGATACTTCTACTTTCACAGATGGAATACTGGATATAGCATTTAATAATGTTTGCCCTCCAAATTCAGGTGCAAATCAATACGTAGTTAGAACAACTTTTTCATCATGTGGCCTTCTTGCAGAAGACTTGGTAAGTAATGATACCATCACCATTAACAGGTTCACCACTTTACCAGTAACAGCAATACCAACTGCTACTGTTTGTGGTACAAGTACAGGAACTATAACAGTAAATATTGGTTCTGGTGCAGGCACTGCACCCTTTCAGTTCTCCATCAACGGCGGGCCCTTACAGGCATCGAATGTGTTTACCGGTTTAGCCGCAGGCACTTATTCTATTTTTGCTACTGATGCTACGGGTTGTCAAAATACTATTACTGTAACAGTAGGCACAACAGGCATTGCCGGAACTGCCACTGCTACTGCCACATCATGTCCTGGTGTAAACAATGGTACCATTACTGTTACACCAGCGTCAGGCACTGCCCCTTATCAATATTCATTAACTGGCGGTCCTCCATACCAGGCAAGCAATGTTTTTACTGGTTTAGCCCCGGGCTCTTACACAGTAACTTGTACAGATGCAAATAACTGCAGCTTTACGGCAACAGTTACCGTTGGTTCCGGCACAGGCATCACCGCCAATTCAAGTTCTACCGATGCTACCTGCCCTGGTGTAAATAATGGCAGCATTACCATTACACCCACAAGTGGCGCAGCGCCCTACCAGTATAATATTGATGGCGGTGCATTTCAGGCAAGCAATGTATTTACCGGCCTTGCACCCGGCAACCACACTGTTATTTTCCAGGATGCCGGCGGCTGCCAGGGCACTAAAATTGTTTTTGTGGGCACGGGCAGCGGCGTTTTGGCAACTACCAGCGCTACTGATGCTTCCTGCCCCGGCGCAGCCAATGGCAGCATTGTTGTGAACCCCACAACCGGCACAGCGCCTTACCAGTACTCATTAAACGGCGGGCCATTTCAGCTTAGCAATACTTTCAGCGGCCTTGTATCGGGCAATTATACTGTTACTTTTAAAGATGCAAATAATTGTACTGGTTCAGCCACCATTTTTGTGGGTTCGGGCAGTGGCATTGCTGCTAACAGCAGTGTTACACCACCATCTTGTGCAGGTGCCAGCAATGGCTCCATCACCATAACACCCAATACAGGTTTGGCTCCTTATCAGTATTCACTCAATGGCGGGCCCAACCAGTTAAGCAATATATTTAACGGGCTGGCAGCAGCTACTTATACAATTGTTATTACCGATGCTGCAGGTTGCAGTGGTACATTTACTGTTGTTGTTCCGCCGGGCAGCGGTGGTTTAACTGCAAATGCAGGCTCAACTGGCACCAGTTGCCCCGGCGTAAACAATGGAACCATAACTATCACCCCCACCAATGGGCTTGCACCTTACCAGTATTCACTAAACGGCGGTGCATTTCAGTTAAGCAATACTTTTAACGGCCTTGCCGCAGGCACTTATACTATCAACTTTAAAGACGCAGCCAACTGTGCAGGTGTTGCCACGGTGACTGTTACAGCAGGCAGCAGCTTAGTGGCTACCACGTCGGCTGTGAACCCACCCTGCTCCGGCGTTAATAATGGAAGCATTACCGTAAACCCGGGCACAGGCATTCCACCATACCAATATTCATTAAATGGCGGGCCATCGCAACTGAGCAATACTTTTAACGGCCTTGCAGTGCCTGCATCTTACACTATTAGTTTTACAGATGCAATTGGCTGCTCGGGCAGTGTTACCGTATTACTCACTGCCAATACTGCAATAGCTACCACGGTTGGGCTTGCAATGCCATTGTGTTTTGCTGCTGCAAACGGCAGTGTTACACTGAATCCTTCGGGAGGCGTAACGCCGTTCCAGTTTTCACAAGATGCCGGAGTTACCTACCAGGCTTCCAATATCTTCAGCAACTTAACTGCAGGAACTTATACTTTCAGGATAAGAGATAATGCAGGCTGCACAAAAGATACAATTGTTACGCTGGTGCAACCCACTTTATTAACTGCAGCGGCAGTACCTGCAGCTGCCACCTGCAATGGCACCGACGGCACACTTACATTAACAGGCGGAGGCGGCACACCCGGTTATCAATATTCGGTTGATAATGGCGTTACTTACCAGGCTGGCAATGTGTTTACAGTAGCCGCCGGCAACTATAATAATATTTTAATTAAAGATGTAAACGGATGTACAGCCACTGCTTCGGCAACAGTTACTTTGGTAGATGGCATGTTCTTAAATGCCGGCAGAGATACAACTGTGTGTGTGGGAAGCGGTGTTACGCTGCAACCACAAACCAATGCACAAACAAATGTGTTTGCATGGACACCGGCTGCAAACCTGAGCAATGCAGCTATTAAAAATCCTGTTGCATCGCCTAATGATACTAGCACTTATTATTTAACTGCCACATGGGGGGCTTGCACAAGAAAAGATACCATCATAGTAAATGTATTGCACAAGCCAATAGCCAATGCCGGTAATGACACT
>JANNAM010000077.1:0-8848 GCA_031384415.1 Bacteroidota bacterium | reverse complement strand
TGCCATCAAAGGTTTGCTGAGAGCGCTTAATGCATAGCCTAACTGAACAAAGGGTAGCCTTTTGCCCGATAAATCACTTTGCCGGCCAAAATAACTTTTGCTAAGGCCGGCAACTGCTTCTGCAATTCCTTCGAGCACACCAATAAATACTACTGTAAACCCAATGTGTTTTAAAAACATGGGCATTACAGGGATAAGCATTTCGCTGGCGATGTCGTTAAAGAAGCTAACCAATGATAAAATCAGTATAGTCCGGGTAATTATTTTTTGTGGAGAATTTGTGAGAGGTTGCACCTGCAAGGATTTTATCGAATGTAGTAATTAGTTGGTAAATTGCAGCAGCGTTTTTTGCTTCCCATGCACAGAACACATAAGATACTTTAATTCTTTGTTCTACGCTTAGATAAAAGCTTTATGGCAGTGCAAATGATGAAAGCCCTCCTAACCGGACGGGTAGGGATGCGATCCCGCCTTGGGACGGGGCAAGCAGCAACGATGGTGCCATGTACAACTAAGGCTGGTATCAAAAAAAAGACAGAAATTTTATGAGCAAAAAGAAATTGGAACACAAAAAATCTTCTCACACAGAAATTGTAAAAGGGAAATTAGATATTTCACGGAGTGGAATGGGCTTTGTAATTGTGGATGGCCAGGACAAAGACATTATTGTAAGACCAAATGATTTTGGCAGGGCATTTCATGGCGACACAGTAAGGGTGGAATTTGATAAGCACAAAAATGCCGGCAAACGCCTGGAAGGGAAAGTGGTGGATGTTGCCGAAAGAAAACAAACTGAATTTATTGGCCAGTTGCAAATGAGTAAAACCTTTGCGTTTTTTGTTGCTGACACAGAAAAGCCAATGCCTGATTTTTTTATTTCGCCAGATAAACTGAACGGTGCTAAAGACAAAGACAGGGTGCTGGTGCGTTTGCTTAAATGGAACAAGAGCGATAAAAAACCCGAAGGCGAAGTGGTGAGTGTAATTAAAGGCGAAGATGTGAATGATTTTGCTATGAAGGAGATTTTATTAGATGCCGGATTTCCGTTGGTTTTTGATGAGGCAGTGATGAAGGCTGCAAATGAGCTTTCGGAAAATATTACAAGAGAGGAATTGAAAAAGCGAAGAGATTGCCGTGATATTTTAACTTTTACTATTGACCCTGTGGATGCAAAAGATTTTGATGATGCAATCTCCATCCGCAACTTAGACAATGGTAATTACGAAATTGGAGTACACATTGCTGATGTGAGCCATTTTGTAAAACCTGGCACTGTGCTGGATAAATCGGCTTACGACAGAGCAACCAGTGTTTATTTGCCCGACAGGGTAAACCCGATGTTGCCTGAAAAAATATCGAATGAACTGTGTTCGCTGCGGCCGCATGAAGATAAATATACTTTCTCCTGCATTTTTCAAATATCCAACCGTGCCGAAGTAAAAGCTAAATGGATTGGCCGTACATTAATACACAGCAATCACCGCTTCAGCTACGAAGAAGTGCAGGAAATTATTGAGAAAAAAGACGGGCTGCATTATAAAGCCATTGTTTTACTGAATGATTTGGCGCAACAATTCAGAAAGGAACGCTTTAGAAGGGGCGCTATTAATTTTTCATCGCAGGAAGTGCGTTTTAAATTAGATGAAAAAGGAAAACCAATTGGCATTGTAATTAAAGAAAGCAAAGATGCTCATAAACTGATTGAAGAGTTTATGCTGCTGGCCAACAGAACGGTGGCTGAATATATTTCTAAAATAAAAATAAATAAAGAGCCCATTCCTTTCCCATATCGAATTCACGACACACCCGATGATGAAAAGCTGAAACCCTTTGTTGCGTTTGCAAAAAAGTTTGGTTATATTTTCGATATGCATGACGAAGCTGCAGTGGCTGCATCGTTTAATAAAATGCTGAAAGATGTGCAGGGCAAACCAGAGCAGCATGTGCTGGAGCAACTGGGCATCCGCACAATGGCAAAAGCAGTTTATACCAGCGAAAACATTGGCCATTATGGTTTGGGTTTTGAACATTACTGCCATTTTACATCACCCATCCGCCGTTATCCCGATGTAATGGTGCATCGGATTTTACAGGAATGTTTAGACAAGAATATTCTTCCTGATAAAAAGATGGCAGAAAAATGCAAACATTGCAGCGATAAAGAACGTAAGGCAATGGAAGCAGAAAGAGCAGGCAATAAATATAAGCAGGTGGAATTTATGCAGGGTTACCTGGGTGAAGAGTTTGATGGTATCATAAGCGGCGTGGCTTCATTTGGATTTTTTGTGGAGACGGTAACTCACAAATGCGAAGGCATGGTGACGGTAAGAGACTTGAGTGAGTATGACGATTTCAGGCTGGATGAAACAGACTATGCACTGGTTGGTTTGCGTACAAAGAAAAAATTCCGGATGGGAGATATGGTGAAGATAAAAGTGGCGGCAGCTAATTTAAGCAAGCGGCAGTTAGATTATGAGTGGGTGAGTGGTGCAACAAAGAGTACTGCAATTAAAGCTTCTGATAAAAAAAGTAAAAAGAAAAAATAAGCATAAACGGGTATGCACAGCTTTTCGGAATTATCTCAAAAATTTGAAAAAGTATTCAGGGTTCGACATTTCCCAAATGAACCATCTACTTTATATAATGCTGCTCAATACATTTTAGCAATTGGTGGTAAAAGGGTGCGGCCTGTATGTGTACTCATGGGCAATGAACTCTTCGATGAAATAAATCCTGATGCTTACCAGGTAGCAACAGCAATCGAACTTTTTCACAACTTTAGTTTGATACATGATGATATAATGGATAAAGCGCCATTGCGCCGTGGCCTTGAAACTGTTCATACAAAATTTGGGGAATCAACAGCTTTGCTTGCCGGCGATGTAATGCTGGTGCAGGCCTATGAATACCTGGGTAAAATAAAACCGGATTACCTGCAAAAAATAATTTTTCTTTTTAATAAAACTGCCAAAGAGGTTTGCGAAGGCCAGCAGTTAGATATGGATTTTGAAAAAAGGGAACTGGTAAGCCTGTATGATTACGTCCAAATGATTATTTTAAAGACTTCTGTTTTGCTGGCAGCAAGTTTAAAATTGGGAGCCATATTGGGCGGCGCAGGCGAAGGCAATCAAAATCATTTGTATGAGTTTGGAAAAAACCTTGGCATTGCTTTTCAGATACAGGACGATTATTTAGATGCATTTGGCGACCCCAAAAAATTTGGTAAACAACCTGGTGGCGATATATTGGCCAATAAAAAAACCTTTTTGCTTATTCATGCTTTGGAAGTTTCATCTGCTTCACAAAAAACAGCATTACAAAATCTGCTGCATGGCAACGATGCTGATAAAGTAAATAAAGTGCTGCAGATTTTTAAAGACTGCAAAGCTGATGAATGGGTAAATCAGCTAAAAGAAAAATACTTTCAAACGGCTTCAAAGCACCTGGAAGATACTGCTGTGCTTTCTGTTCGTAAAAAACCTTTGATGGAGCTGGTGGAGTATTTGATGGTGAGGGAGAGTTAGTATAGATCTGAATAGCTGTCAAGACTGACACTCTTAAAGCCGAACATGGCCGGCTTCATCATTCCAACTCTATAATTTTCTTCCTCAGAAAAGAATATTTCATTATTTTACTTTCTCAAACCAACTGCTATGTCCACTTCCTTATTTCGCAAGAAATCTATTACTACTATTTTAAAAGATGCCGAAGCCGGTCATGGCGATGGAGATCATATTTCGCTTAAAAGAGTATTGGGCGTTCGTGACCTTACTTTTTTTGGTGTAGCTGCAGTCATTGGTGCCGGTGTGTTCAGCAGTATTGGCAAAGCAAGTTATGATGGCGGCCCCGGCGTAGTTTATCTCTATATTTTTACAGCTATCGCCTGTGGATTTGCAGCATTGTGCTATGCAGAGTTTGCAAGTACTGTTCCTGTCAGCGGCAGTGCTTACACCTATTCTTATGTAGCCTTCGGCGAAATATTTGCCTGGATAATTGGCTGGGATTTGCTAATGGAATATGCCATTGGAAATATTGCGGTTGCCATTAGCTGGAGCGATTATTTCACCAACCTGATGGACAAAGCCGGAATGCATGTTGCCAACTGGCTCAGCATGGATTATGTTACAGCTCACAACGGATTTAATGAAGTAACAGGCCTGCTCACCAAAGGAGAAACTTTGCAGTCTATTGATCCGGCTTTATTAATTAAATACGACGCATGGAACAGTGCCCCAACATTAGGCGGCCTTCATCTTATAATGGACTTACCGGCATTTTGTATCGTTGGTTTAATTACAGCAGTTGTTTTTGTTGGTATAAAAGAAAGCCGGGCCATGAGCAACATCATGGTGATAATAAAACTCTGCGTTATTTTCTTAGTAATTGTTTTAGGTGCCTATTATGTTCATCCCGAAAACTGGAGTCCTTTTACCCCCAATGGTTTTAGCGGTGTTTTAAAAGGAGTGTCGGCTGTGTTCTTTGCATACATTGGCTTTGATGCCATCTCTACCACAGCAGAAGAATGTAAAAATCCGCAAAGAGATTTGCCAAGAGGAATGATTTACTCTCTCATTATTTGTACAGTCTTGTATGTATTATTGGCATTGGTACTTACGGGTATGGTTTCTTACAAACAATTGAATGTAGGTGATCCATTAGCATTGGTATTTGAAGCAAGGGGCTTGCATTGGATAGCAGGCATTGTTTCTGTCAGCGCTATTGTTGCCACAGCCAGCGTATTACTGGTATTTCAAATGGGACAACCAAGAATATGGATGAGCATGAGCCGTGACGGGTTGTTACCAAAAATATTTTCAAAGCTTCATCCTAAATTTAAAACACCGTCTTTTTCAACTATATTAACCGGGCTGCTTGTTGCAATACCTGCTTTGTTTCTAAATTTAGATGTAGTACTTGCGCTTACCAGCATTGGAACCCTGTTTGCTTTTGTATTGGTATGTGGCGGCATATTGGTATTACATCAGTTACCCGAAAAACCAGAGTCTAAATTTAAAGTGCCATATTTAAACGGGCAGTTTATTTTTCCGGCAATGTATGTTACCGCACTTGCAATTATTTTATACAATATCCCTGATTATTTTCAATCAATTTTTGCTTTGGAAACTTTTCCAATGGTGCTTTTCTGGATAGTGGCAACAATTGTAGCGGTGTACACTTTCCTGCGTAAATTTTCTTTGATTCCTGTGCTTGGTTTAATCAGTTGTTTTTATTTGATGGCTCAGGAAAATCATACCAACTGGTTGCGGTTTCTGATTTGGCTTGTAGTAGGCCTGGCAGTTTATTTTTTATACAGTTATAAAAACAGCAAGCTGTCGCCAAAATAATTTTATTGTTACCAGCTTCATAACTTTATTCAATCCTGTATATACGGGATGGCGTCGCACATTTGTACTGTTGTATCTTTGTGCAACTTATTATTTACCAAATCTGTAATTCCCCTTTAGGGGATAGGGGTATGAAATACGAAACAGGCGATAAAATATTAGTACTTCACACCAACGAAGAAGGAATTGTGAAGGAAATCATAAGCGAACAAATGGTATTGATTGAAGTTGGCGGTGTTCAGTTCCCTGTTTACATGGACCAGATAGATTTTCCTTACTTTAAAATGTTTACCCAAAAAAAAACGGTTCCCAAACAAAAAATATTCATAGATGATGTAAGAAAGGAAAAAGGCACTGGCAAAACACAGGTTACAGAAGGGGTGTTTCTTTCATTTTTACCGGTTTACAGCAAAGATGTATTTGACGATAATGTGGTGGACAAATTCAAACTCCATCTCATTAACCAAAATAAAACAGCCTATAATTTTATTTATCACTACATGATTAGCGGCGAAAGTAATTTTGAATTAAAAAACAGCATCGAACCACTTGCCGATTTTTATTTACATGATGTAAGTTTTGAAGACCTGAGCGACAGCCCAAGGTTTGATTTTGAATTTTCATTATCAAAACCTGATAAAAAGAAAGCGCCTTATCATGAAGCATCGCTTAAACTAAAAGCAAAGCAACTGTTTAAAAAGATAGAAGAAATCCAGTTAAAAAATCAGCCTTCGTTTTCTTATCTCTTGTTCGATAACTATCCTGATAAAACAGAGGAAGTAAAAGTAGACCTTGGCAAACTGAATAATGGTGCATACAGAATTTATGATGCATCCCATGCAAGGCATCATATAGAAGCCGCCAAAACTGTAGTTGACCTGCACATTGAAAAACTAACAGACAGCTGGAAACACCTGACTAATTTTGAAATACTCAGTATGCAGTTAAAAACTTTTGAAAAATATTATGAACTGGCGGTAACGCATCACCAACCTTCATTTACTGTTATTCATGGTGTGGGTGCCGGCAGGTTAAAAAATGAAATACATGAAATTTTGCGAAACAAAGCAGAAGTAAAATCTTTTGTAAACCAGTATAATCATTTATATGGCTATGGCGCCACCGAAATATTTTTTCAATACTGAGCATGCAGCTTAATGAACTGATTCCATATATGATGCTGGTGGTGGGAATGGCATTAACACCCGGGCCAAACATGATGCTTTATCTTGCCCACACTTTTGAATACGGCCGTGGTGCAGGCTGGGCAACTGTTGCCGGCATAACAAGTGCTTTTATCTTTCATATTTCTGCAACAGCACTTGGGTTAACAGCATTAATTGTTGCTGTACCACATGGGTTGGATGTGATTCGCTATATTGGTATTGCCTATCTTTTTTATTTAGCCTGGAAAAACCTGAAAGCTGTTTCGTGGAATACTTTAAAAGATACGGCACCTGAAAAACCACTGAAACATTTTTATTTAAAAGGACTAATAGGAAACCTGCTTAACCCAGGCACAGTGTTTTTATACTTTTCACTCATTCCCCAGTTTATTCAGCCCGAAAGAAAAAATATTTTACTTCAAAACCTGCAACTTGGGGGACTGCAAATGTTGGGCAGCACAGTCACCAACTGCTGCATCGTTTTTTTAGCAGGTTTTGTAACTGAAGCTTTTTTTAAAAACGAAAAGCGCCAGCGATGGGTGAGGTATATAATGAGTTTTTTAATTGCAGCATTTGCAGTAAAGTTGTTGTTTACAAGCTTTCGTTAATAAATAAAATGCAGCTATTGCAATTGCCAGATTAATTTTTTATTTTACAGAGTTCATTTCAATTACCAGAATTGTCTGTCAATGAATAACAATTTTACCAGAAGAAAATTTATTATAACCGGAGGAAGCCTTTTACTGCTTTCGCCCCTGCTGGAATTTTGTAACGATAAAAGTAAATCCAAGTCTGCTTCTTCAAAACCTGATAAGCCAAAAGTAAAAACAAAAGCTGTTCACACAGCTTTTAAGAGAAAACATCCTGTAACACCTTCTATGGCAAAAAACAGGGGCTGGTATAAAAACAAGAAGAATGGTAAAATTCATTTTTTTGATGCCCGTGGTTTTACCCCTTCGCTTGAATACATGAAAAACAGCAAAGAGTTTGATACTTTTATAAGCCATCTGGAACCCTGGGATGCTAAACAAATGACTGTGGAAATTTTTGAGAAGAAGGTGAGCAAAAAGAAAAAAGACTGGATAACAGAAAATGCTGCACTCGTTTTTACATCAAATGGTAATTATGCGGCCGCATCCCAAATTGTAAGAAGCAGGATTGAAAAAAGACCTGTCAATGTCCGCATGTGGGATTTGCTGGCAGTCATTACCCTTAAATCGGCCGATGAACAACTGAAAGCAGCACAACAAACACTTATTACAAAATACAGCATCGATAAAAAATTAACTGCAAGGCTCACTAAGTTCAGCAGCGAAACCTGGCAGTCGAAAATCATTAACAGAGATTATAAATGGGATAACCAAAAGATATAAGGGCGGAAGGATTTCAACAGAATACCTTTGGAGATCATGGTCCATCCATGCAAATCCGCCCTTCTTTTTTTTCTTAAACTTTATGGTTAAATTATTTAACTCAATACTACAATCAGAGCATAAATTACACCCGGTATCCAGAACAATAAAGTAAGTAAAAGGCTTATCCAGAATTTTGTATTTATTTCACCTTCGTGAAGATAAACGGCCAGTGGTGGTAATAATATGGCAAGTATAACAAGTAATAAAGTATTGGTACTTGGGTCATCGCCATGGCGTTTTGCTTTATTAAAATGACGCAGTTCTTTTTTAACTTCTTTCAGGCGGTCTCTTTTTTCTTTACGGCTCAGGCTGTAAAATTCTTTCATCAAATCGGCGGAATTGATTTTTGGCTCAGTTGTGGTTGAAGGAACAACTTCGGTTGGAACAGTAACAGCCATTGATGGAGTAAAAATTCCGTTTGCCATAAGCAGCAAAAAGAAAAAACGAGTAATATTCTTTTTCATTTTAAAAAATTTAGTTGGTAAGTAATAAGCTAAAATACAGTTTTAATCAATCAGAATTTGTGTTACAGTAATTTACTTATTCACATTGTTCTCTCTTTTACTTAATCAATATCGCCAAGTCCGAACCGGTTACCAATTTTTAGAAAAGCATAAGCACATTTTTTTTGAACTCCTTTTTTTATGTAAGTAGCCAGCAAAATATGCCATGTTCCTTCCGATTCTTTTTCAGTAAAATATTTTACAATTTTATAAGCGCTGTCCTGGTTTAGTGTCTGATTTATTTTATAACAAACCTCATTTACTCCTTTTTTTTCTGTTTCATTTTTATAATTGGCAAAATCTTTCCAGGCTCTTTTTTTATCATCGCCCCGGTACACAATGAATTTTGCTGCTTTATAAAAAATCCCAAGTTTTGAAACATTGCTGTCACTGAAATCAATGTTTTTGCAAGTGCTGAG
>JANNAM010000262.1:0-4410 GCA_031384415.1 Bacteroidota bacterium | reverse complement strand
CAGTATTGTATGTATTTTTCATCACCACTGTATCCAATCCATTTGCTGCCGGAATAGAACTGTAAGCACCCAAAACTGCAGGATGATCGGTTAAATATTTTGAATTGGGTTGATAACAATCCGGTGCACTTTCCGCTGCTAAATACACGCCATTTGCCTGTGGCAATGATGCAAGGTTATTGATGATCTGATCCCATTTTTTTTCTCTTTTTAATCCTGATCTGATTCTCCATTGCTGTGCTACTTCCAAAGCCCAACTCCAATACGATAATTCATAAGTTGGATTAAAAGTTGACACCGCATCAAAACATTCCTGTGCAGGAATTAATCCTTTACCAAGATTATATTTTTTTGTCTGCTTGTTGTAAGATGGAAATGATGCCATAAAATCAGCCGTTGCAAAAAGCAGGTCTTTATATTTATTCAGATTTTTTTTTGTTGGATCACTGCGGTATAACAATTCAGCCATGTAAATAAAATGTGGTTGCTGCCAAATGAGAAATGCACCAACAGAAGAAGGTGTTTCATCACCGCTGTTATCCGTCATCTTTTGCCAGCGCAAACCATCAAAGCCTTGTCGTATGGCGATCAGCTTTGCTTTTTCGGCAACAGTAAAATACCAGTCTAAGCTTTTTTGCATAAGCTGGGGCCGGCCCCATTGTGCAAAATGCACGGCGTGCCACCAATGCATTTCCAAATGAGGTTTGCCATACCAACTGTTATAGGTTAACCCTGTTTCCTGTGGTGGAAAACCTGATGAACATTGTATTTTGGTGAGGTACTGTGATAGCACAACTCTTCTCTCCAGTTCAAATGCACGTTTATCTGTACTGCCCGCAAAATCAACAACAGCACCGCTTTGCCAGAATTTTTTCCATGCATCAATACTGTTTTTACTTACTGATTTAAATCCCGTTAGTACAGCGAGCGCTTTTTTTCCTTCAAACAAACAGGTAATTTCATAACTGCTATTTTTTACTGGTTCAGGAGTTATTAAAAAATAATGTTTGCTTTTTTCCTGAACAGATGATTTATCTGACCAGTATAAACTTGCTTTGTATTTGAATTCATCAAGCGATCTGTTAATGAAAATACTATTAGCCCCAAAACTGGCAACAGAAGTATGTGCTTCATCTTTACCCCAGTTATTGCCCACATCTTTCCATTGGCCATTGGCATAAGGGAACCTCATCCTGATGCTGATCCGTTTTTCATTCAGTAAAGCCGATTCAATTTTAAATGCAAGCACATCCTGTTGCTGACTACAAACTGTTGTAACTGTTACAGGAATTCCTTCGACTGTAAATGAACTGGTAATAATACCTGTCCATAGATCAAGTTGCTGGTTTATATTTTTTATATCAGCAACGGCAGCCAGCGAACCATCTTTCTTTTTTATTTCCAATCCGATATTTCCCAACTGCAAACGATGTGGATTCACCCTAAAATATTCAACCGCTTTTTTTGCACGTTCCGGTTCTTTTGGTTGTACGGTGTAAGATATTTTTCTTCCTTCCAGTTCATACGTTTTTTGTGCTTCCTCCACTTTCAGGTTTTCTGTGTTTGGAAAACTATGCCAACCCCAAACAGACTGTGTGCCCAGCGGAACGCCCTTTGCATAAGCATCAGGGAAGCTCTGCATACCCGTTGCATCAACCGTAAAAGCAAAGTTTCCATTACCAACAGAGAGCGATGAAAGTGAATCCATTTTATTTACAAGAATATTATGCCGCTTAACAACAGCCTGCCTGTTGATTGATTGAGAACTTGCCACTAAGACCGAAAGGCAAAAAGCGGCACAAAGAAAAGAAGCGGCATATTTAAATTTCATGATCAATCAATTAAGGATTTGGGGCAAACACATTATCTACTGCAGGCCTGCTATATTGTTCTTTACTGTCAGTTGTTTTAGGCATACCAAAATAAAAATACAAGGTTCTCTTTTTGCTGCCACTTACATGATTTAACTCACTTTGTGGCCCATAAACTTTTGTGTTGGTGGTAAGGCCTGTTGCAAGTTTTGTACCTATCGGCGGAATACAATCTAAAAAAGAAATATTACCAACCGGTATTTCAGGATGTGGCTTTGCAGCAGCGCTCAAAGCATAAAAATCGAAGAGGCGTACAAACAAACCGCTGTCCTTACTGGCTATATAAAATTTACCTTCTACGGTGCTTAGCTCCATCCAGGTTACTTCCCCATAATAACCTTTAAACTCTGGATAGACAACCGGGGAGTAGCCGGTATGTGTATTGTTATATATATTCTGCCACACATTTACTTCAGTTCCTTTTAAGCGATTTTTCCATTGCCGTGATGGCCCTTTGCCCAGCCAGCGGTTTGATAAAACATAATTCTCAGGATAATTAAAACTGATACCTGCAAAGGGTTGATCACCTTCGAGCTCGTATTCATACTCAAATGCTGTCCACCCGCTGGCATTAATTTTCCATTTGGTATATTTCATATTGCCACTGTAAGTAAATTCCACCACCTGGTCATTATCTTCTTTGTAAGTTTTGCTGCTAACCACGCTGGCATTGCCTTTAACTAAAACAGGACCGTTGTTAAAAGACAACACATAATCGTTACTCGTGTTTTTTGTTGTAACAAGATTGCCGGACTTTTTATCCAGGGTTATGCTTATATCGCCACCGGTAATTGTATAAACCGTATCTGTTTCTTTTACCGATACCCCATCATTTTTTCCTGTTACAAAATTGCTGATGATAGACCGGTTGCTCTTAACTTTAGAAATCCATTTATACAACTCTTTTCCAAAATTATCTTTGGCAACAATTACAAGTGCATCATAGTTTTTATAATTTCCCGGTAAATTAAGTTGCAAAACTCCCTGTTTTGTTGCGGCAATATCCGGCGCAGTAATTGTTCCTTTTTGCTGCAGCACATAGCCATCAAACCTGTCGAATGGTTTGCTGTAATTTACCAGTGCCCAATAAAAAGTACATTGATTGGTATTCAAAAAATGAAAGCGGTTATCCAAAGGAATTTGCCCGTTAAAATTTGCAGGCAATTCTACAGGCAGGTTTAATTTAATGGGAGAAAAGATTTCACGCAATGCATAAAAACTTCCTTCTTTTTCACGATGTGGGCCCAGTATGCCGTCATTTGCATTCAATCCATTTGCATCCAGTACATTGTTCAAATCAGTTCTTACCACGGCTTCATCTACCATAGCCCAAATAAAAACCCCGCCTGACTTTTGTGATTTCCAGTGCAGGTTCCAAAAATCATCCATGGCTGAACCGCCACCGCCATCATCCTGTGCATGCAACATTTCTGTGGGCATATAGATCAATGAGTCGTTTAATATTTTTTGTGTGCTGTAATAATCTTCGTAATGATTACAATCTATTCCGTTCATTTGATTACCCGGCCTGTGGTGTGGATGAATAACCGGGCGTTTTTGAAAATCCCATTTTACAAAATCATCATCAAGTTCCTTATTTGTGCCGCCTTCGTTCCCGTTATCCCAAAAAATGATGGAAGGATGATTGAGATCCCGTAACACCAATTCTTTTACCAGGGGCTCACCTGCTTTGGAAGAATAAAATTTTTGCCAGCCTGCCAGTTCATTCAAAACATAAATGCCCAGGCTGTCGCAGAGCTGTAAAAACAATTTATCTGGCGGATAATGCGAACAACGCACTGCATTCATATTCATTTCTTTGAGCAGCAGGACATCCTGCATCTGCTGCTCATCGCTTAATGCCCTTGCCGTTTCGGGCCACCAGCAATGCCGGTTAACGCCTTTAAACTTTACCTGTGTGCCATTGATATAAATACCTTGTCCGTATTTTATTTCGATAGTTCGGAAACCAAATTTTTCATTGAGTTCATATAGTTTTTTTCCTGCCGCATCCTGCAACACCACATTTGCATTGTAAAGATTTGGGGTTTCTGATGTCCAGGTTTTAATATTGTTTACCTGCATATTTACAATAATATTTTCATCAGTTTTTGCAACCGCAGTTTTTACTGTTGAAATAATTTTTTTATTTACATCAGTGATGGTAGTTACCACAAACGCATTTTGTGCAAGATTTTTTATCCAGGTCTGCATGCCGAATTTCCCATCTGCCTTTGCATCGATACCTACATAATCTATAAACTGTGTTGGTGTGGCTTCTAAAAATACCGGGCGAAAGATGCCGCCGAAAACCCAGTAATCCGCCAAACGTTCAGCATTGTTAACGCTTGCATCGGCGCTCATTTTACTTACTGTAACTTCCAGTGTATTGGGTTTATCAAAAAACAACAATGAAGTAATATCATTTTTAAAACGATAGAAAGCGCCCTGGTGAATTGCTCCTGCGCTCTTTCCATTTATTTTTACTTCAGTATCTGTCATGCTGCCATCAAAAACAATATTGATCTTTTTTCCTTTC
>JANNAM010000260.1:0-12055 GCA_031384415.1 Bacteroidota bacterium | reverse complement strand
CGGTGCGCCGGTACCCGTAGTGTAATTAGCATATAAATTAACTGCAGAGCCTGGCCCGGGGCCAACAGATGTGCAGGTAGAGGTATTGTTTAATGTGCCTACTGTTACATTAAATATGTCTTCATCGGCGGTGGAAGTGGCGCCCGAGTTGCAGTAGCAGTTTGTAACTGGATTCATTGTCACCTGCAGTGGATTTGATGTTCCCGAACTGGCACCACATGTTACAATACACCTGTAATAAGTAGCTACAGTTTGCGAAGTACTGTAGGTAGATGAAGTGGAAGCACCTCCAGCATTGGTCCAGGTAGTTCCGTTTGGAGATGTTTGCCATTGATAAGTAACTCCTGTACCTGCTGTTCCGTTTTGCAAAGACAAAGTAAAGCTTTGGCTCGGGCAGGCAGGGTTTGCATTTGATAATGTGTTACCGGGGGCAGGAGTTCCCGTACAAGGAGTGGCATCGGTAAAAGTTACCCTTCCTGTAAATGCCCTTGGATTATTAGCAGGGTTAGGAAAAGCACCTCCATAACCAACATTGGCTGCAGTTATCTGGAAATCGTAAACTAGAAGGTTAACACCACCTCCAGTAAAAGTGTTGGGTGATGGAGGGCCTGCTGTACCACTATATCTGATTCCATTAGATGATTGAATTGCAAATCTATAAGTAGTAGCTGCAGGAATGATGAAACTTAAGCCAGTAAATGTTGGAAGATAACCATTTGCTGCTACTGTTACTGCCGGGGCTGTAGTTATTGCAGTCCATACTGGAGTAGCAATATTAGGTGCACCCGAAAGTGATGTAGCTGAATACCATAAAGTTGGAATTGAACCGGTATTAACTGTATTCCAAAACACATCTACTTGAGTTAATACTTTTGCTACAGCACTTGTATTTTCCAAAACAAATGTAACAGCAGAGTTTCCTGATACACCATTTGCACCCGTAAAATTTGTACCAGCTTCAGTAGTAAGTGTTGTCTGGGCTTTTATTCCAGCTGTTGTTGCCATAAAAAAAAGTAAAAGCATTAAAGCCTGCTTAATAAAACCCAATGGATTTTCGAGAGTAGTTTTTTGTTGCATAAGTAGTTGGTTTAAGTCAATGCAATATGTGTAAGTTCTTAATGCGTAAACTTAACCAAAATATCCAAATAAACAATATTTTCAGTCCTGAAAATACACACATCACAGAATGAACAAATCAATAAAAAATAACAGATAAAAAAGGTTAAGGATATAAATGAGATGCCTGTAAAAATGCAATTATTGCATGGCAATGGTTATAATTCTTTTTCAGTTATCTGCTTAGGTTGTACATTCACACCCCTAAACCATAAACTAATGAAGTGCAAGCTGCAAACTTTACTACTGCTTTGTTTTATCAGCACAAAAATTACGGCTCAGGACATTACTTCAACAATCGCAGTCAAAGCTGCTGCTATCCAAGCTAAACTTACTGAATGGAGAAGGTATTTACATCAAAACCCCGAACTGAGTAACAGGGAATTTAAAACAGCGGAATACATTGCTGCTTATTTAAAAACACTTGGCCTTGATGTTAAAACAGGGATTGCCAAAACCGGTGTGGTGGCTATTTTAAAAGGTGGTAAGCCCGGGCCTGTAATTGCATTAAGAGCTGATATGGATGCATTGCCTGTAAAAGAAAGAGTGAACATTCCTTATGCAAGCAAAGACAGTGGCGATTACCTGGGAGCCAAAGTTCCTGTTATGCACGCCTGCGGTCATGATACTCACATTGCCATGCTGATGGGTACTGCTGCTGTTTTATCATCAATGAAAAAAGATATTGCAGGAACGGTGAAATTTATTTTTCAACCTGCCGAAGAAGGTGCTCCCGGTAAAGAAGAAGGCGGGGCCACACTGATGATTAAAGAAGGTGTAATGGAAAACCCAGCAGTGGATGTTATTTTTGGGATGCACATCGAATCATGGATACCGGCCGGCGATATTCAATATAAAACCGGCTCCTTTATGGCATCGGCCGACTGGTTCTCAATAAAAGTTAAAGGTAAATCATCGCATGGTGCCCAGCCCTGGCTGAGTATAGATCCTATTACCATCTCTGCTCAAATTATAGAAGGGTTACAAAATATTGTAAGCAGGCAAATGAATTTAACTACAGCCCCGGTTGTAATCACTGTAGGAAAAATTAATGGTGGTGTACGCAATAATATTATTCCCGAAGATTGCCAGATGGATGGAACCATACGCACACTTGACAGCAAAATGCAGCAGGATGTTCATAAAAGAATTAAACAGACAGCCGAAAAAATTGCCGAAGCTTCCAATGCCACTGCTGAAGTAAGTTTTGAAACAAGAACATTGGTAACTTATAATACACCGGAGCTGGTTGAAAAAATGATTCCCTCTTTGCAAACAGCCGCAGGCAAACAAAATGTGCGGCCAATGGAATGGGTGATGGGAGCCGAAGATTTTAGTTATTACGGAACAAAAGCCCCCGCTTTCTTTTTTTATTTTGGCGGAATGCCCAGGGGAAACGACCCTGCAAAAGCACCGCCGCACCACACACCCGATTTTATGGTTGACGACAGCCAGTTGTATGTTGGTGTAAAAACTTTTTGTCAGCTGGTATTTGATTACCCTAAGGCAATTAAAAATTAAAAATGAGAAATTAAAAATTTTTAATTTTTTTAAAGTCCCTAAATAAAATATCTGATAATCCTGATGAATTCTATATTCCTGATTTTTAATTCTTAATTGAAAAAATATGAAACATTTACTTACAAATCTCTTCATCATTATCTCCATTTCTTCTTTTGCTCAAAATAAAATGACCCCCGAGTTATTATGGAAGCTTGGAAGAGTATCGGGTCTAGGCATCAGCAAAGATGGAAAATATGCTTTGTACACTGTTGCCACACCTAATGCAGCAGAAAATAAAAGTTCAAAAAAATCTTACGCTATCCCTGTTAATGGTGGCGATGCCATTTGGATTAGTAATCCTGACAGTATGCTGAACAATGAAAAAATTTCTCCCGATGGAAAATTTATTATCAGCAGTAATGAAGTAAAAATAAAAAATGTAACCGGCAAAGATTATTATCCCGAGCTGCAAAAATCAAACGTTTATGTTTTTGATAATCTTAATTACCGTCACTGGGATGAATATGAAGACGGGAAATTTAGCCATGTATTTTTAGCGCCGCTTGTTAATGGCAAAGCCGGCGATGCAAAAGATTTAATGCCCGGCCAACCTTACGACTGCCCTCAAAAACCTTTTGGCGGCGATGAAGACTTTGTATGGAATCCCAACAGCAAAGAAGTAGTTTATTGCACCAAAAAAAAATATGGTACTGCTTACACTTTAAGCACCAACACAGACCTGTATGCTTACAATATTGAAACCGGCCAAACAAAAAATTTAACTGATGGTTTTATGGGTTACGATATCAATCCCTCATTTAACCAAAAAGGTGAACTGGCCTTGCTGCACATGCGCCGTGATGGTTACGAAAGCGACAAACAGGATATCATAATTTTTGATGAAAAAACTAATCTGTCTATAAATGTTACAGTGCAGTACGACAACATTTATGTAGAAGGATACCGATGGAGCAATGACGGAAGTAAAATCTACTTCTGGGCGCCTGTAAATGGCACCTTGCAATTATTTGAAGTAGAAAACGGTTGGCGCACAAACCCACAATTTTCCAATAAAATCAGGCAAATTACAAAAGGAGATTTTGACATCACCGGAATTGTGGGCCAAACTGGAAACACATTGGTTGTATCAAGAACAGATATGAACCATGCTCCCGAATTATACACTGTTGATTTAACAACCGGCGAAACCAAACAATTAACGCATGTAAATGATGCAACCTATGCTACATTGGGCATGAGCAAAACAGAACGCCGCATGGTGAAAACAACCGACGGGAAAAACATGCTGGTATGGGTAATTTATCCGCCTGATTTTGACCCCAATAAAAAATATCCGACATTATTGTATTGCCAGGGCGGGCCACAATCGGCATTAACACAATACTATTCTTTTCGCTGGAACTTTCAGTTGATGGCAGCAAATGGTTACATCATTGTGGCACCAAACCGCCGGGGAATGCCCGGCCACGGCACCAAATGGAACGAGCAGATAAGTAAAGACTGGGGTGGCCAGGTTATGAAAGATTACCTGAGTGCAATTGATGCAGTAAGCAAAGAAAAGTTTGTTGACAAAAATCGTTTGGGTTGCATTGGTGCAAGCTATGGTGGGTATTCTGTTTTTTATCTGGCAGGCATTCACAACAACCGCTTCAAAAGTTTTATATCTCACGATGGTGTTTTTGATTTCAGAAGTATGTATGGCACGACAGATGAAATGTGGTTCGAAAACTGGGACAAGGGCGGCGCTTACTGGGAAAAAAATAATGCAGCAGCAAAAAAATCTTTTACGCAGTTTAACCCAAGCGATTTGGTTGCAAAATGGAATACGCCCATTTTAATTTACCAGGGTGGCAAAGATTACCGTGTGCCTATAGAGCAGGGCCAGCAGGCTTTTCAGGCAGCACAACTGCGTGGCATCAAAAGTAAATTTATTCTGCTGCCCGATCAAAACCACTGGGTACTTACTGCACAGGATGCATTGGTTTGGCAGCATGAATTTTATAAATGGCTGCAGGAAACTTTATAAAAATATTTTCATCCCGTTTGTAATGACGGGATTTTTTTTGAATACGGCTGCGGGCTGATGGTTCATTTTTTTTGGGAAAATAAAATACTCTTTTTGAGTAGTCAAAAACAAAACCTTGAACTTATTAAATTGATTTGACTGCAATAAAATATTTTGCACGTTTATATTTATCCTTGTAAAAAACAACAATTCCTTCTTATAACGGTATTGGTAAACCCGAGCGGGGCAGTAGAATAAATGCTTATATAACGGGGAGCAGCAACCCGTGTGTTAAACGACTAAAAATTATATTTCTAACATTGTGGTTTATTATCCTTACATTTAATTTTCCCTGCCCTTCCTAACTTTTTTTACTGCCTGTTTTAACATCAACTCAACATTTTTTAACTCACTAAAACATTACAAATGAAAAAGATTTTTCTTCTCTGTTTGCTTGTTCCGGTATTAGGAATGGCGCAGACAAAAAATGTTATCAACAGCTTCAGGCTTTTTGCGAAGCCCGACAAAAATGCTGAATTAGAAAAAGCCCTTGCAGCGCATGCACAAAAATACCACACCGGCGACTGGAAGTGGAGAGTCTTCGCCATTCAGTCAGGCCCTGATGCTGGAGGGTTCCATGTTACAGAAGGACCTAACAGCTGGGAAACCCTGGACAGCCGTGGCGATCTTGGTGTTGCTCATACAGCAGACTGGGATAAAAATGTTTCGCCACTTACCACTGGTGTTGGTACACAAAGCTATTCAACATATAGTGCTGATATGAGTACTGTTAAGCTTACTGACTTTTCTGATAAAATTGTTCTCAACCATGTTTATCCAAAACCAGGAATGGTTGTAGGTGTAACAGACCTAATGAAAAAATTAAAAAAAGTATGGGAAGCAGGAGACGAGAGTGTAGCAGTGTTTTCTGCAACAGCATCGGGTGCGCCGCAGTATGTAACATCTACCAGGTTAAAGGCAGGTTTGAAAGAATTAGATGATTCTTACAGAAAACCTCTCCCCGAAAGATATAATGCAGTGTATGGTGCCGGCAGTTGGGATGTATATTTGGCCGATTATGCTAAATGTGTAGAAAGCCGCTGGAGCGAATTGCTTTTTTTAAGAGCCGATCTCGGTTCAAAATAATTTTCTCTTAATCTCTTGCTATAAACTTCGGATTTTTCCGAAGTTTATAGCATATTTCAATACTATACAACACGAAAAACATCCAATGGCAAACAAATAACAATCAAAACTATATATATCTTTTCTTGTATTTTCTGATTTTCTTTTGTAAAATTGCAATCCTCATCCGCAGGTATCCTATTTAAGGCATCCCCCCATAACGATTGTTTCAAAAAAATTGAAAAGAGTAAAAGTTATTTTTTATGGGAAAAAACAATGGGATTATTTTGCCGGTATTAAATTCAAAGCTGCACGTTAAAGGAAAGTTTTTATTCTTTGGCAACGAAAAATTTTATGTAAAAGGTGTAACCTACGGCACATTTAAACCCAACAGCGAAGGGCTTCATTTTCCCGAACCGGAAATAATTGAAAAGGATTTTGCCCAAATGGCAAAGTATGGTATCAATACGGTAAGAACCTATACAGTGCCTCCCGTTTATTTGCTCGATATTGCCCAAAAGCACGGCTTGTTTGTTATGGCCGGGCTTCCCTGGGAGCAGCACATCACTTTCCTGGATAAGGCAGCTACAAAAAATGATATTATAAGAAGAGTAAAAGAAGGTGTACAGCAATGTGAAAACCATTCCGCTATTTTATGTTATACAATTGGTAATGAGATACCGGCGCCCATGGTTCGCTGGTATGGCAAAAAAAGAATTGAAAACTTTTTAAAGCAATTATATCATGCTGTAAAGCAAGTTGATGCTGAAGCCCTGGTGACGTATGTAAATTATCCTACTACAGAATACCTCGATCTCAGCTTCCTTGATTTTGATTGTTTTAATGTGTACCTGGAAACGCCTGAAAAACTCAGCAAATACCTGAGCCGCCTGCATAACCTGTGTGGCGACAGGCCGTTGGTGCTGGCAGAAATTGGTTTGGATAGCTACCGGAATGGAGCCCAAAAGCAGGCAGAAGTTTTAAGCTGGCAAATTGAAACTGTTTTTGCAAAAGGCTGTGCAGGAATGTTTGTTTTTGCCTGGACGGATGAATGGTGGCGTGGCGGAGCCGACATTGAAGACTGGGATTTTGGTTTGGTGGACAGGCAGCGTAATCCAAAGCCGGCTTTATTTGCTGTATCGCTGGCGCTGGATAATATTCCGTTTTCAAATAGCAATGCCCTGCCGCATATAACTGTTATTGTATGTTCTTATAATGGTTCTGCAACAATAGAAGAATGTTTGCAGGAAATTTTAAAGGCAGATTATCCCAAATTTGATGTGCTTGTTGTTAACGATGGGTCAACAGATAATGTAGCAGACATTGTTAGCCGGTATCCGGTAAAACTGATTTCCACAACAAATCATGGTTTAAGCAGTGCAAGAAACACAGGTATGTATAATGCAACCGGCGAAATTATTGCCTACATTGATGATGATGCTTATCCCGACAGGCATTGGCTTCGTTACCTGGCATATACATATCTTACAACAGATCATGCCTGCGTTGGCGGGCCAAATATTGCGCCTTATGATGATCCGTTTATTTCCACCTGTGTTGCCAATTCGCCGGGCGGTCCTGTTCATGTGCTGGATACCGATGAAATAGCCGAACATGTGCCGGGATGCAATATGTCGTTCAGAAAAGATGCATTGATGAAAATTGGGGGCTTCGATCCTTTGTACCGGGCAGCTGGCGATGATGTGGATGTTTGCTGGCGCATTCAGCAATCGGGAAGAACAGTAGGTTTTCATCCGTCGGCTGTTGTTTGGCATCACCGCCGTAATTCTTTAAAAGCTTACTGGAAACAACAAAAAGGTTATGGTAAAGCCGAAGCCTTGCTGGAAAAAAAATGGCCCGAAAAATATAACAGCCTGGGCCACCTTACCTGGGCCGGAAGAATTTATGGCAACGGGTTAACCCTGCCGGTAAAAATTAGAAAAGAAAAAATTTTTCATGGCAGTTGGGGCAGTGCCCTGTTTCAATCTGTTTACCAGCCTGCTGGTAGTTTTATTAATTCTATACCCCTAATGCCGGAGTGGTACCTGCTTTCGGGGTTGTTTTTAGTGTCGGGATTTCTTGGGTTTTTGTGGGCGCCTTTGTTGTGGATGTTTGCAGCTTTTGCTGTTTCGATAGCGATAGTTTTTGTACAGGCATTTATAAGCGCTAAAAGAAATTCTGCATTACCGGCAAAGCAAAAGAAAAATTACAGGTACATTTCCTGTATTATTTTATTACACGTAGTTCAGCCAGTGGCAAGGCTTTGCGGCAGGTTTGCGTACGGACTAACACCCTGGCGTAAAAAAGGTGCAGGATTAGGATATCGTTTTTTATGTAGGTTCAATTATCAAACCTTTACCCTTTGGTCAGAAGAGTGGCATGCTGCCGAAGACCGCTTAACGGTCATTGAACACAACTTAATTCAATTAAGAAGCAGGGTAAAGCGTGGCGGTGATTTCGATACTTGGGATATTGAAGCAAGCAATGGTTTGTTTGCAAAAAGCCGTGGCTTGTTAACCATAGAAGAACACGGCAGCGGAAAACAGCTGCTTCGTTTTAAATGCAAATCTCATTTTTCAGGAACTGCTTTCTCTATTTCATTTTTGCTGGCAGCCCTGGGCATACTTGCAGCCATGGACCAGGCTTATATAGTAAGCGGAGTTTTGATTTTTTTATTTGCCACGGTTATTTTGCGTTCATTTTATCTTGCTGCCAGTTCATTAAACAGTTTGTTTGTTGCATTTAATCAAATTGAAATTAAACAACCCCCAACTCCAATAAAATTCATCTCTAAAGAAAAAAATCCGGATGCTTCATTAAAAGCTAAAACAAATGATAACAATGCAGCCGGTAAGCTCTGGCAGGCAAAAGAAAAGGTAATCGAATTATTAGTTCAGGCAAGGCTGCTGAAACCAAAGGATAAAACTTATTCATTACCCGATCAGATTTTATAATCGCTTACCTGCGGCAGGTTTCAAACTAAGTTTTAATGAAAAAAACTTTTAAACTTATACAAAGGATTTTAGTTTATGCCCGTCCTTACTGGCCGCATATTATCACTTTGTTTATTCTCAGTCTTTTATTAATTCCAATAGCCCTGTTAAAGCCCTATGCTCTCAAGCTTTTAATAGACAGTGGCTTTGGTTCGCTGCCTGTTCCTTCCTTCATCAGGGCTTTCTTTACGCCGGGGTTTCAATTTGGGTTTACCGAAGTTGTTTTTATAAGTGTTGCACTTGTTATACTTATCGAACTGGCTGATAACATCATCATTTTTATTTCCTGGCTGCTCTCGATTTTTACAGGAGAAAAATTAGTGCTGAATTTCCGTACGCTGCTTTTTAATCATATACAACGGCTGTCGCTTTCTTATCATGATAAAAAAGGTTCCTCCGATTCTTTGTATCGTATTCAGTGGGATACCATGAGCATTCGTAATCTTTTGCTAACCCAGCTCTCTGCATTGGTTTCTTCATCCATCACGCTTTTTGCAATGATTGCAGTAATGTTTTTTATCAACTGGAAATTTGCACTCATTGCTTTGTGTATTATTCCGCCGTTGGTTATCATAACCAAACTCTCCACAAAGCGGCTTGTACGTGACTGGTATAAAGTAAAAGATGCAGAAAGCGTTGCCATGTCGGTAATTCACGAAGTATTGAATTCTTTAAGGGTAGTAAAAGCATTTGGCCAGGAGAATAATGAGAATGAACGATTCATCAACCGTTCTGATGCAGCAGTAAAAGGCCAGGTAAAAGTGGCAAAAATTGCAGCCGGTTATACATTTTTGGTGAACATGCTGCTGGCCATTGGTACAGCAGGGTTCATTTATGCCGGGGCTATTTTTGTTCACGCCGGACAAATGACTATTGGAGAGCTTACGCTGGTGATTGCTTATATCATACAAATATTTGGCCCGTTGCAAAGCATCATTAAAAACCTTAACGATATTCAGGCTTCGGTAGTTAGTATCGACAGGGTGTTTGCTGTTCTTGATGAAAAGAAAGAAGTTACAGAAAATGCCGATGCGGTTCATTTACAACGGGCAAAAGGCCAGTTTGAATTTAATAATGTTTTCTTTTCTTATAACAAAGATGAACCCACATTGCAGGATATTTCTTTTGAAATAAAACCAGGTGACAGGGTGGGCATTATGGGATCGACAGGTGCCGGTAAATCTACTTTGATAAATCTTTTAAGCCGTTTTTATGATCCTTCATCAGGCCTGATAAAGATTGATGGTACAGATATTAAACATTACAAACTCGCCGATTACCGAAACCAATTCAGTATTGTGTTGCAGGAGCCGGTATTATTTTCATCAACCATTGGCGAAAATATTAGTTATGGAAAACCAGGTGCAACTGAAAGGGAAATAATTGAAGCCGCAAAAGCTGCCAATGCACATGAGTTCATCTTGAAAAGTAAAGATGGGTACAACACAGAGGCAGGAGAAAGAGGAATGCAGTTATCGGGCGGCGAACGGCAGCGCATTTCCATTGCGAGGGCATTTATTAAAAATGCACCTGTACTTATTTTAGATGAACCTACCAGTTCGCTCGACATGGGAACAGAAGCGCTGATCATGGAAGCGATGGAGCGGCTGATGCAGGGGCGAACTACGTTTATGATTACGCACAGGCTGGATACACTTAAATCCTGCAACGTTATTCTGCATTTAGAAAATGGAAGGCTGGTAGATGTTGTACGTGATCACGACAGCAGTTTTTTGACAGATAAAAAGAAAGCATTCTTAAATAAGGCATAATTATCAGGTACGGTGAAATTTTCTTTTTGAGAATCATCATTTGAAGCGAAATAAGTTTTCCAGTAAATAAAGTAAAGACGAATAAATCAGCATGAAGCGGTTGAATATAATTGTTGTGGGCACATTGGCATCTGACCCTTATGCTGGCATGGCATGGATGCACATGCAGATTGCCGCAGGCTTTTTGCGCCTGGGGCATAATGTTTTTTATTTTGAAATAACAGATACCTGGCCCTATAACCCTGTAATGCAAACAAGGGTTGATAATGCAGATTATGCAGTGCCTTATTTAAAAAAGGTTGTTGAAAGTTTTGGACTTGCAGACCGGTGGGCTTACCGCAGCAGCTTTACAAAAGATAAAGCATGGTTTGGTTTATCAAAAAACAATGCAGAAGATTTGCTGGCAAATGCAGATATTGTTTTTAATATTTCGGGGGCTACCATTTTTAAAGACCTCAATTTAAAAACTGGCAGGCTTGTTTATTATGGCACCGATCCGGTTTATCCCGAAATTAAATATGCACAGGGAGATGCCATTACACGATCAATTATTGATGAGCATGATGATGTTGTTACTTACGGCGAAAATATTGGCAATGCAGATTGCCTGGTACCAGCTTTGCCAAATCTTCGTGCCACAACAAGGCAGCCTGTTTTAACAGATTTATGGAAAAGCGGCGAACCAGCCTGGAACAAGTTTACAACAGTTGGTAACTGGAAGCAGGGAGGGCGTGACTTATATTTTAATGGCGAAACTTATTACTGGAGCAAACACCATGAGTTTTTAAAATTTATAGATTTACCCAAAAGAATTAATCTGCCCATTGAACTTGCTATGAATTTGGCAAAGCCAGAAACTTTCAGGCACCAGAAAGGAACCGTTGTGCCTGCGCTGGGTGTAGCCGCAGATGAATACAGTATGCTGGAATCTAATGGCTGGTTGCTGGCTGATGCTCCTGCATTTACAACAGATCCCTGGCAATACAGGGATTACATAATAAATTCAAGAGGGGAGTTCACTTTTGCAAAAGACCAGAACATAAGGCTACGCAGCGGCTGGTTTAGCGAACGCAGCGCCTGTTACCTGGCAGCAGGCCGGCCTGTAATAACACAGGATACCGGTTTTGGCGTTACGTTACCAACAGGGCAGGGCTTATTTTCATTTAATACGATGGAAGAAATACTTTTTGCATTTGATGCCATTAACAGCAATTATAAAATGCACAGCAAAGCAGCAAGTGAAATTGCCGAAACTTTTTTTATAGCCGAAACTGTTTTACAAAAACTTTTAAATGATTTAGGAGCCTGATCAATGAGTAATAAAAAATTAATAGTTAATGCAGATGATTTTGGTCAGTCGCCAGGTATAAACAGTGGCATCATTAAGGCCTATGAGCTGGGCATTGTAACAAGCGCAAGTTTAATGGTGAGGTATCCTGCTGCAAAAGATGCTGCAGGTTATGCTCAAAAAAATCCTTCGCTTGGTATTGGACTTCATATTGATTTAGGCGAATGGATTT
>JANNAM010000073.1:0-23391 GCA_031384415.1 Bacteroidota bacterium | reverse complement strand
AAAGCTGTATTGTTGAATCTAGCTTATTCAAAAATTTAGATAATGCTTTTCCTTGAGAAAAATCTCCAATAGAATCCCATCCAGTATCAGCACCTAACTGACCTAACATTCTTGCATTATTATTTCTTAAAGCTCCTAAATGATATTGTTGTATCCATCCTTTTTCACAATCCCATTTAGCAAACTCTACCAGCATGGCCGATTTGAATTTCAGATTTTCTTCCAGCGACAAAGCAGCACCGCTGCGTATTTTTAAGAAAGCAGCATTTATTTCTGCATCAGTATAATCTTCTGCATAGACTTGTTCTAATCCATGATCAGAAACTTTACAACCCATTGATGCAAAAAAATCGTGACGGTTTTTTAATGCAGTTAAATATTCGTCATAATTGCTTACCGAAATATTAGTGGCTGCTTCTACTTTGGCTACGTATTGATTAAAAGAAACAGCATCATCCACATTCATTGCTTTATCGGGGCGGTAAGCCGGCAACACTTTTACATCGCAGCCATCATCAGCTATTTTTTTGTGATGCTCTAAAGAATCTGTAGGGTCATCGGTAGTACAAAGGGTTTGCACTTTCATTTTACGCAGCAGGTTGCGAACGCTGTATTCTTTTGTTTGCAACAAAGCCGTTGCTTCATCATAAATTTCTTTTGATGTTGCCGATGATAGTATTTTATCAATATTAAAATAGCGCTGCAGTTCTAAATGTGTCCAGTGATACAATGGATTACGCAATGTGTAAGGAACAGTTGCTGCCCATTGTTCAAATTTTTCGTAATCGGTAGCGTTGCCGGTGCAATATTTTTCATTGATGCCATTGGTACGCATGGCCCGCCATTTATAATGATCGCCATACAACCAAACCTGTGTAAGATTGGTGAAGTTGATGTCGTTTGCAATTTGGTCGGGCGGTAAGTGATTGTGGTAATCAATCACCGGCATATCCTTCGCAAACTCATGATAGAGTTTTTCTGCAGTTTTATTTTGCAGCAGGAAATTTTCGTCTAAGAATTTTTTCATATTGGCCTCACCCTCATTCCCTCTCCAAAAGAGAGGGAGGCCGGGCATTTGTTTTTAATTAAAATTATGTTTTTTACTTTTCAACTATTAATGTTTAATCAGCATATTCAAATTGCAACACTCCAAGAAAATTAACACACTTTGCATTAAACGGGTTGAACAAAGAGCTAAAAGTACAAGAGTGCGACGCCAATGAAGCTAAATAGAATTACTGAGCCGGCTCCAAAAAAAACGATTCAGGCTGCTGATGCGTCCCGACTCTTTTAGAGACTCACTCCCCTCTTCCAGGGAATAAAATCATCCTGGTTCAACTGCACTGCTTTGGGAATTACTTCGCCGCTGGCAGCTTTAATGCAATACTCCAAAATATCTTCTCCCATTTGTTCAATTGTTTTTTCGCCTTCAATTACCGGCCCGCAATCAATGTCAATGATGTCATTCATTCTTTTGGTAAGATTGCTGTTGGTAGAAACTTTTATGGTTGGGCAAACAGGATTTCCAGTTGGCGTGCCAAGGCCGGTGGTAAACAAAATTAACGTGGCGCCGCTTGCGGCTTTGCCCGTTGTGGCTTCCACATCATTGCCCGGTGTGCAAACCAAACTTAAGCCAGGTTTTGTTGCAGGCTCGGTGTAATCCAGCACATCAACCACCGGCGATGTGCCGCCTTTTTTTGCTGCGCCATTGCTTTTGATGGCATCTGTTATCAATCCGTCTTTTATATTTCCGGGTGATGGGTTCATGTGAAAACCAGATCCGGCATTTTCGGCAGCGTCGCTGTATGCCTTCATCAACCGGATAAACTTTTGTGCGGATGCTTCATTGTTTGTGCGGTCAATCATGTTTTGTTCTGCTCCGCATAGTTCAGGAAATTCTGCCAGCAGAACTTTGCCGCCAAGTGCCACCAGTAAATCGCTGCAATAACCTACCGAGGGGTTTGCAGAAATACCGCTGAAGCCATCGCTGCCGCCGCATTTTACGCCAAGCGTTAATTTGCTGAGCGGTGCAGGTTTTCTTTCTAATTTATTTATTTCAATTAAACCTTCAAATGTTTTTTTAATGGCTTCGGCAATCAACTGCTCTTCGCTATGCGATTGCTGCTGTTCAAAAATAAAAAGCGGCTTGTCGAAGTTTGGATTCAGGTTTTTTAAATCGTCTTTAAAATCCTGCACCTGCAAATTCTGGCAACCTAAACTTAATACTGTAACACCGGCAACATTGGGATGATTGGCATAAGCTGCCAGCAATTTACCCAGCACTGCTGCATCCTGTCTTATACCGCCGCAGCCGCCTTCGTGGTTTAAAAATTTTATGCCATCTACATTTGCAAAAACCCTTTTACTGTTGACTGGCGGTGGCGAAAAAAAATTGATAGAATCAATATCTTCTTTTTTATTGTAAGCTTCTAAAAGCTGGTGTGTATATTTTTTGTACTTATCAGTAACAGCATAACCCAATTCATTTTGCAATGCTTCTCTTATCACATCAAGGTTCCTGTTTTCGCAAAATACTGTTGGGATAAAAAGCCAGTAATTGGCTGTGCCTACATCGCCATTGCTGCGGTGATAGCCATTGAATGTTCTGCCTTCAAATTTTGAAACATCGGGGGCTGTCCATTGAAAATTTGTGTTGCGGTAAAAATATGGCTCGGCTGCATGCTTGATATTCTCAGTTGTCATCAAGCCGCCACGTGGAATAAATGTTTGTGCCTTACCAACCAATACGCCATACATTATTATACTATCGCCCTGCTGCAAATCGGTGGTGAAAAATTTATGTTTGGCTTTAATATCGTTTTGCAAAATGAATGATTCGCCATTGTAGATAATTGTTTCGCCTTTTGGCAAATTTGTTAGTGCCACCAGCACATTATCATTGGGATGAACTTTTAAAACCTTCTGTTGCATTTATACTAATACTTTTTTTGTTTGCAATGTATGCAAAACTCCGTTTTCCAGCATTAACTGCAGGCGGTCTGTTACTTCATTTGCAAATCCTGGAATCTGTGTTAAGTCAATTCCCCAAAAATCTATGTTTTGCAAAACTGCCGTAACAATAACGCCGGGCTGGTTGTTTTTCCATAACTCAAAATAATAACCTGCCTTATCGTCGTTGATGGGATATTCTTTCCCATTGCTTTGGCCATAATAAATACCTGCTTCCAGCTTTGTTGATTTCATGAATAACAAATAAGCAGCAAAACTAGTTGTAAAATTTTCGGGCAGGGTTTCATACAATTCATAATAGCGTTCCAAAACGGCGATGTTACGCATTCGCATTTTTGTTGTGTAATTCATTGTAATGCTCAGCCACTGGTGCTGAATGTGTGGATTGCGGAAACGCTCCAGCACTTTTTTACCAAAGTCCTGTGCTATTGCAGCATCGACATCAAATGGAATAGCCGGAGCAATTTCATTCAGCATCATATCAGTCATAAAAGCTGACATTGTTGCATCGTCCATAGCTTCTTTAACAGTAGTAATACCAGATAAAAAAGCAATGCCGCAACTTAAAGTGTGGGTTCCATTCAGCAAACGCAATTTTAATTCACGAAACAAATTAATGTCGGGGGCAATCACCACACCTTCATCAGCTTTTGCAAAAGAAAGTACTTCAGCAATGTGTTCATCACCTTCTATTGCCCAAAGCCGGTAAACTTCCGACATGGTTATTAATTCATCGGTGTTACCAATTTGCTCCTGCACCTGCTGCTTCGTTATTGCATCTGCTTTCCCCGGAACAATCCTGTCAACCAACGAACTGCAGAAATAATTACTGGTTTCAATCCACTCAATAAATTTTTCATCCAGTGCATTCAGGTGCGCCAGTTCCAGCACAATGGATTCTAATTTTTTACCGTTGTCAGGAATTAATTCTGTTGGCACAATCACCATTCCGCTCTGGTGGCTTCCGTCAAAGGCGGTGTAACGTTCCAGTAAAAATGCCAATAATTTTCCGGGATAAGAAACCGGCGGATGTTTACGGATGTCATCATGCACCAGTTGAATACCCACTTCGGTAGTATTTGAAATAATGATTTGCATTTGCGGATTGTGGGCACATTCCAAAATGGTATCCCATTCCTGCTTTGCAGAGAGCACACGGCTGATGGCAGAGCAAATAATATTTTCTTCTACTTTTTTACCATTTTCCAACCCTCGTACGCAGAGTGTATAAAGCCCGTCCTGTTTTTCAAAAGCCGATGAGTCGCCGGTGTCGGTTGATTTAACCACCACAACTCTTCCATTAAAAATTCCCTGGCGGTTTGCCTTGTCAATAAAATAATCGGGCAGGCCACGCAGCAAAACGCCTGTGCCAAACTGCAATACTTTTTCGGGCAGTTCAAACAATGCTTCATCGGGCACCACAACTGCACTTGCATTTACGTTTTTCAAATTGTATTTAGAAAGTAACATAAGCCGTATGTTAGGTTTTAAAAAAGTTTTGGTTGTTATTCGTGTTATCTGTTCAATATTTTTTTGTCATTATTTTATCCACTTCGCTTTCCATTTTGGATATTCCTCATTCAATAATTTGGCCGGGGTTTGATTGTACCATAAATAACCAACCCTTCTTTCAAATTCTATTTCGGCCACTGTTTTTTTCTTCACGCCATCCCTTCCGCAAAAAAAAGGTTCGTTGGTATCAAGTTCATAAAACCTGGCCCATATAATATTGCCAGGTTCTGGCAAAAGCACTTTGTCTTTTTTTGTTGGCGTTGAGGCTGATTCCACTTCAGCAAATTTATACCCTATAATTTTTACTTTTTCAAACCAGTCTGCTGCGCCGGTAATGGCAGCTCTCAGTTCGGGCGAAGGATTATCAAAACGCATTAAAAAACGAACGATGCCAACAGTTTCCTGTCCGCTCAGCGATGGCAATTCGTAAGCCCTGGCTTTTGCCGGCTTCAAGGTTGCTACATCATACTGTGCACACCATGCAGTTGGCTTACCATCCTGTTTTACCTGCGTTTTTAAAATGCAGGAAATGCCTTTTTGTATTGCAGCTTCGCAGCGGCTTACGTAAGATTCATTAATCACATCCAGATCATTTATACCTTCCAGGACATCTGTCAGCACAACCAGCACATTAATCATTGCGTTGTCGTTGTAAGTTATTTCGCCACGGTATCCGCTGAAGTCGGGATAATACTGCGGCCATCCGCCAACAGCATATTGCGCCTTCAGTAAATAATCAATTCCTTTTTCGGCGGCAGCCAAATATCTTTTATCACCCGACTTTTTAAATGCTTTTACCAGGTATTTAATTTCTTTGGAAGTTGCATTGTTATCAATCGTTGCGTCAAATCCTTTTTCAAAACCCGACTGCAATTCTTTTAATTCTTCCCTGCTTAGTATTTTTTTATAATCTACTTTGTCTTTCTGAAATTGCTTTGGCCATCCGCCGTTTGCCCTTTGATAAAGCAGCATATTTTCGGCAACTGTATCATATATTTTTTTTGCAGGTGTATCTATATTATTTGAGCTGGCTGCAATATTTCCACCCTGAGCATTTGAATTACAAATTGCACAGATAAAAAAAAGTGCTGTAAGAAATATTGTTTTCAACTTCCTCATTTATGGTTTTATACTTTTTAGTTTACTAAATTTATATGGCACCTGCTTCAGCAACCATTGCACCAGTTCGTTGGCCGCCGAAAAATTCTGATACTCTGCCGGAATTTTTCTTCCGTCTAAGTATTCATTGTAAATCCATGGGTCGCCAACAGCAAACACAGTTCCTTTGCCATGCTTTGCAATTGCAAAAATTGCATCGCCGCCCTGGGTTGTTACTGCCTGTGCAGGCTGCTTAACATCCAGCACACTTATCTCTTTTAAATACATTTTTTTGGTGGCTTTAAAAACAGGGTTGGTGGTTTTATTATACACTGCACCGGTTTCAAACTCATTGCCCTGCACCATGTTGCGGCTTTTATCTGTAAACCGAATTCCAAATTTTGAAGACAGCAGATTAAAATATTTTAAATCACAATTGGATGAGTCGTTTGCCATCAGCAATAAAACGCCGCCCTGGTTTACCCAGTTGGCAATTTCAGCAGCACTTTTTTCATCCATATAATTGGGAGTCTTGTTGTCCTTCCATCCATCGGGGTCAACAATAATATAAACAGCAGCATCTTTTAAATTTGCAGCAGTTGGTGCTGCATCAAGGGTTGATAAATTTGCACCGTAAGATTTCCATATATCGCCAAACAAACTGAATCCGCCGTTCTCGGTATCATCCCATGTGTAATGGCGGCGTGCAGTAACGCCATAAAGTGCCTTGCGCCATTCGTTGTTGAAATAATAATCAAGCACCACTTTTTTTCCGGTGCCGGATTTTGGTAATGCAGCCATTTCCATTTCTACACTGGCTAAAATAAAAGCACCAATACCTTTTGCATCATTTACAACAACCGGTTCGCTCATGTAATAATCAAAACTTCCATCCCTGTATGGATTACCACCAAGGCCCGAAACGCTTACCGTTCCTTTCAGATTGGTTTGGCCGCTGCTGTCCACTTCAATAAATTCTTTGATGATACCGGCATAACCCTTCTTTGCATTTTGCATAAATGAAAGGGGAATATAACCCTTGCGTACTGCTTTGGCAATCGTATAAACTAACATACAGGATGCTGATGATTCTTTGTAATTTTTTGGCCTGTTTGGCAAATCAACAATATCGTACCATACCCCCGATTTTGCATCCTGTACTGTCGTTACAGCTTTTGCAAAGCGGTTTAAAATTTTAATTATTGAATCTCTGCCCCAGTAATTTTCAGGCAAATAATCCAGCACATCTACCAGTGCTACACCATACCAACCCAATGCCCTTGCCCAAAAATGCGGAGAGCATCCGGTTTCTTTATTAGCCCATTTTTGCTGCCTGCTTTCATCCCAGCCATGATATAATAAGCCGGTTTTTGCATCACGGGTGTGGCGCTCAATATTGATGAACTGCATTGATACATCATCAAAAACCGAATCCTGCTTAGTCCACTTTGCATACTCAGCATAAAAAGGCTGGCCCATGTATAAACCATCCAGCCAAACCTGCCAGGGATAAATTTTCTTATGCCAGAAACTTCCTTCTTTTGTTCTGGGGTGCCCGTCGAACTGGCTGCGGATATTATCTATTGCTTTTTTATATTTTTCTTTACCGGTAATATTATACAACATCATTACCACTTTACCATTGTTGGTGTGATCAATATTATACTCATCTCTTTTATAATCTTTGATGCTGCCATTTTCCAGCACATAATGATCCATGCTGTGCTGTATGTAATTAAAATAAGTTGCATCGCCGTATAATTTCCAAACACTTTCAATTCCTTTCAAAATCACACCCTGGTCGTAGCTCCACCGGGCCGGCTTTCCTGTTCTGCTGGAAAAGGAATCGGGCCAAAGGCGCATGGCAGTCTGCGACATTTGCATTGAATAAGGCAACCCTGCCGCACCGGTTTTTGCAGGCTTTACCTGTGCATCAACTGCATATACAGATAGTGATAAAAAAAGTATAAAAGATATTCTCTTCATGCTAATTTTTTTTGCCTTTTTTATTTTTGTTTTTATTTTTTGTTTCTATAACCGGCACCGGCAGTGCCCAGCTTACTACTGCATCATTTGCGCCAAAACCTGCAATGAGTTTTTGTTTTGCCGCAGCCGTATTGCTGTTTAACAAATTAATACCTTTTGACCTGTCGCCCTGCACCAACAGCAACACATCGGCACTGTCTTTATATTTTATATTGTCAATGGTAATGTTGTCGCTGTTTAAAATGTAATTAACCGGGTATGTGTTTTTACTGAGTATGGTTACATTTTTCAGGTTGATATTGGTTGCTTCCTGAATGTCTATTCCTTCATCGGCCTGCAGTACTGCATTTTCTATCCACACATTTTTAATATGCATTTCGGGAATGCCCCTGATAAAAATTCCTTTGGCGGCGCCATTACAAGTAATATTGCGGAAATAAAAATTTTGGAACTGCGGTGTAGTTTCATCCACTGGTTTTGTTTCTACAACAGGTGGTTCTCTTTTTTCGCCTGCCAGCACCACAGGGTCTTTTGCCATATAATACATGTCAAACAAAATGGCTTCGGCCGGAATGTCCTTCATATTTACATTGTTCACATAAATATTTTCCACCACACCGCCACGGCCCCTTGTTGTTTTAAAACGCAGGCCAATGTCGCTGCCGATGAAAGTGCAGTTGCTTACAAACATATTGTTTACGCCGCCGCTCATTTCGCTGCCCACCACAAAACCGCCGTGTGCATGATATACTGTACAATTTCTTACAATTACATCTTTTGTTGGCATTCCTCTTTTACGACCATCAGCATCCCTGCCGCTTTTGATGGTTATGCCATCGTCGCCTGTATCAAAATTGCAATCTTCCAGCAGTGCATTTTTACAACTTTCTAAATCTATCGCATCGGTGTTGGCGCCATACCAGATGTTTTTTACTTTTAAACTTCTTACGGTGATGTGTTCACTCATGGTGATATGAGTTGTCCAGGCCGGTGAGTTTTCAAATGTTACACCTTCTATCAAAATATTTTTACAGTTGGAAATACGAATCATGTTTGGCCGCATGTAATCTTTTACATCTTCAAAATCTTTGATGGTTTTTCCTTCTGTGAGTTTTCCTATGTTATTTGTGAGTGCAGCTTTTAATGCTTTTGGAGAACAATACCAGCTTTTGCCATCGGCAGATACCACACCTCCATAACTTTTCAGGTGTGCCTTCCACTGGCTTTCGGTTAATTTATCTTTTCGCAAAGGCCGCCAGTAAAAACCATTCCCATTCATTATGCCTTCGCCGGTAATGGCTATATTTTCTAAATTTTCGGCCACCAGCGGCGACTGGCATCTTGCAGCATCAACACCTTCGAAAGAGGAAAGCACCAATGGATACTGGTCAAAATCTTTTGTATAAATTATCAAAGCACCTTTATCTAAATGAAGATTGATATTGCTTTTCATTATTACAGGCCCTGTAACAAAACTGCCACGTGGAATTAAAACTGTTCCTCCGCCTTTGGCAGCGCATGCTTCAATTGCTTTGTTGATAGCAGCCGAATTTAATGTTAATCCATCGGCAACAGCGCCGTAACTAAGTATATTGAAAGTGTCTCTTTTAAAATGCGGCGAATAAATTTTGGGCAGTTCAAATGCAAATTTTTCTTTGAAGTCGGATGGTTTTAAATATTTTGCCAGTGGCAGATTTTGTGCAGCAATGCTTTGGCAAACCAATGAAGCCACCAATGATGCGCCATATTCACTGAAGTGTGTATTGTCTTCTTCTTTTCCTTTATAATTTTTAAAATGATTGGCCGGAATATTTAAAAACAAACGCTTTGATCCTTCCACACCTTCTTTTACAATCAGGTCTTCGCTGCTTTTGTGTAAATCAATTAATGAAACTTTCAATAATGCAGCCACTTCTTTAACTACGCCGGGATAATCTCCATGCTGGTCAATAAATTTACCAGCGCCATCAAATTTACGGCGCATTACAGGCGTAATTAAAACCGGTGTGGCACCTTTGCTGCGTACATCATTTATAAAGCGTATTAAATTTTCTTTGTACAATGTGTGTGCCGGTGCCGAACGGTTGCTGTCGTCTGCCTTCTGGTCGTTGTGACCAAACTGTATCATCACAAAATCGCCTTCTTTTAACCTGCTCATTACAGTATCCCAGCGATGCTCTGTGATAAAACTTTTGGTGCTGCGGCCATTTACTGCAAGGTTTTGTATTTCCACTTCATCTGTAATGTAGTTGGGAAACAATTGTCCCCATCCTCTTTCGGGGTTATCATCCACTGGTTTGTTTGCCATGGTGCTGTCGCCAATTAAAAAAATGGTGGGCTTTTTGGGTGGAGTCAAAAAAGCAAAGCCTGTGATGATAAGAGATGATATGAAGAATATTTTTTTCACTGTTTGGTTGTTGAATAGTATAACTGCTGTACAAGAGTGCGACGCCAATGAAGCTGATTAGCATTATTGCTGCCGGGCCCAAAAATTATTTTAAATCATTTATGTTTACCAAATCCATATCGGTGTAGTTGTAATTTTCGCCTGCCATGCCCCAGATAAATCCGTAGTTGCTGGTGCCGCATCCGCTGTGGATGCTCCATGGCGGCGAAATAATTGCTTCGTCGTTGCTTACCACCAGATGTTTTGTTTGCGTGGGCTCGCCCATTAAATGAATTACTTTTTGATTTTGCGGAACATCGAAATAAAAATAGGCTTCCATGCGCCTGTCATGCACATGCGTTGGCATGGTGTTCCAAACGCTGCCTTCTTTTAAGATGGTTAAGCCCATTACCAGCTGGGCGCTTTTAAGCCCGTCGGCATGAATGTATTTGTAAATGGTGCGTTGATTGGCAGTGGCCACAGCACCCATTTCAGTTGGCGATGCTTTTTCTTTTTTCATGAGCCTTGTTGCATACGTGTGATGCGCCGGCACTGATAACAAATAAAATTTTGCCGGATTGTCTTTCTTTTTGCTTTTGAAAGAAACTTTTTCATTGCCACGGCCTACATAAAGGCAATCAAGTTTGTTTACATCGTAAGCTTTGCCGTTTACTTTTATTTCGCCATCGCCGCCTACGTTAATGATGCCAAGTTCCCTTCTTTCAAGAAAAAAGTTTGCTTTTAATGCTTCGTAAGTTGGCAGAGCAATTGATTTGCTTACAGGAACTACGCCTCCAATAATAACCCTGTCGTAATGAGTGTACACCAGTTTTAATTCATCGGGCTGCATCAAAGATTCTATCAAAAAATTACTGCGTAATTCTTCGGTAGTCATTGTGCTCACTTCTTTTGCGCTGTTGTGAAATCTTATCTGCATACTGGCCTCTCCCTCCAACTCCCTCTCCGATAGAGAGGGAGCGGAACTTTTGGTTAAATAATAATTTTTAAATCTTCCAAATCAACTTTTAATCTTTAATGAACTTTTAATACAGGATGCGGCCTTTACCTTCCCATCCATCCACCATCAACCACCACAATTGTTCCGTTTACATAATCACTGGCGGCGCTTGCTAAAAAAACTGTTATGCCTTTAAAATCATCAACAAGGCCCCAGCGGTTGGCAGGAATCCTGTCGAGGATTGATTTGCTTCTTATGGGGTCGTTGCGTAATGCTTCGGTGTTGTCGGTGGCTATGTAACCCGGCGCAATACCATTCACATTTATTCCTTTTGATGCCCATTCATTGGCAAAAGCTTTTATTAAACTTGCAATGGCGCCTTTGCTAGCAGCATAACCCGGCACATTGATACCACCCTGGAAACTTAACAGCGATGCAGTAAAAATAATTTTACCGCTACCCTGCTCAATCATTTTCTTTCCAATTTCTCTTGTAAGAATAAACTGGGCATCCAGGTTTACGGCAATCACTTTATCCCAAAATTCGTCGCTGTGTTCGGCGGCGGGGTTTCGCAATATCATACCGGCATTGTTAACCAGGATGTCAATTGTTTTGTTTTCGGCAGATACTTTTTCTATGAAGTTTTTAAGGGATTGCCTGTCGGCAAAATCGGACTGGTAGGCTTTAAAAGATTTTCCCAGGGCAGTTATATCTTTTTCTACTTCGCTGCCGCTTAAAGCAAGGTTGGCTGATACACCGATAATGTCGGCGCCAGCTTCTGCCAGCCCTATGGCCATTGCCTTACCAATTCCTTTGTTACACCCGGTAACCAAAGCCGTTTTTCCGTTGAGGCCGAAAAGCTGTAAAACACTCATGCAATCAATCGTTTGTATTTATAAATTTAACCGTTTAAAGCTTACCCAAAAGGCTATTAAAAGATGTTTATTTACGCAATCGTTGCCGGTAACGTTAACAGGTTTATAAAGCAAATCTGGCGGCAATTTTTGGGCAAAAATCCCGGCTTATAAACAGCAGATTTTCCGATAACTACACTGGAGAAAATAAGTAAGTTCGGGGAAAGGTTTAAGCAAGTAAACAGGCAATTTTAATCTGGTTCTTTGGGGGGTATCCAGTTACCAAAAATATTCTTCAGGGTAATTTTTTCAGCTTCCTCATCTGTCAATTGCCTGGTCCAGTTTGCCCTTGTAGAAACCGATGCACCCGGACCGTAATTTTTATACTCGGCATACCGGGCTGTTTTAAAATTTTCAGTCTTGTTCCAGTTGGCCCAGCCTTCGGGCATAATGTGATTGCCAATATAACTGCGCATGAAAATTACATTTGCAAAAGGTTTCCATGGCCTGCCAAGCGAAACTTTATTTAAGCCTGTGTCGGCAGTTAAAACGCAGTCGTTAAAAACATAGCCATAAGGTTTTTCCGTGGGGGTGGAAGCCGCAGTGACATGAGAATTTTTTTTGCTGTGGATATGGCATTGCTGAAACCAAACAGTGGCTGCACCAAAAATAAAATCGGTAGTGCCTTCTATGTAACAGTTTTTATAATACTGGCGGCTCCTTGCATTTGGTGTAAACAATACATCCTGAAAACCGAGGAAACGGCAATTGTAAAATGCAGCCCTGTCGCCATCAATATTTGCTGCAACGGCCTGGCCGGCAGTAAAGCCTGCATCATTTTGAAAGCTGATGTTTTGAGCCGTAAAGTTATCTGCCTTCATTAAAAAACTACAGGATGTCCTGGTATTGATGGTATCGCCTTTGGGCGAAAGTCTGCCGGTGTGGTCATCATAAGTAAGTATGGTGCTGAATTTATTTTCGCCAATGATGGATACAAAATTTTTCCCTTCGGGTAAAAAAAGTTTCTCTTTATAAATACCATTTTTGATAAAGATGGTTACAGGTTTTTCATTCTTTGGCGGAATGGCATCTAATGCTTCTTGCACAGTTTTATAATTACCGCTGCCATCGGCAGCAACAATTAATTGCTTTTGAGAGTAAGCAGCGATACTACAGCATACAATCAATATCAACAACAGGCTTTTCATACTTATTTTATAAAACTGTTTATGTACACTTCAATATTTGTGAATTGTTTGCTTAATGCATAAACTGCGGCATCTGACGCATCGCCGGAATTTAGCCCATTGTTTTTTTCCCATTCATCGGGCATCCCATCTTTGTCAGTATCTGCCAATGCCGGTAAAGATTTTAACGCAGGCCATGCATTTATTGTAAGTTCATAAGCCGTGCCATGCGGAAAACCTCCCTGCACATCAATAAACCTGCCGGTACCATTTTTAACATCGCCGATAATTCTTTCATCCAATGTATCTCTTGCCGGCAATATGGCCCCAGCATTTTTTAAAACAAGCTGGTAAGATTCTTTTGCATTTTGTGTGGCAACTGAAACTGCAGGAAAAGGGTTTTCTAATTTTGCATTTGCAGCATCGGTTGCTGTTCCGCTGTTCATTTTTACTGCAAGCCAGTTATTGCTGCTTACTTCTGCAGCGCCATCAACATAATTTCCGTTTACATAAAATTTTCCAAAAGGTATTGATGGAAGTTTATGGTAAGGGTTTACAATACTTTTCTTTGCGTTGTTATTGGTGGAAGGCCCGGGCTTGTAATAGTTGTTTACAATATTGTAAGTGCCGCCCTCACCTGCATACACATTGTTGCTTCCCCAGTTGTAAATAACATTATTACGGTAATCACAATTTTCTTCGGGAGTGTTTCTTATCCCGTCGAACCTTGGCGTACGGTTATTGCAATGTGCAAAAAGATTGTGATGAAATGAAGCATGCCTTCCGCCCCAGATACCGCCATAACCATGATGTTCGTAATCTTTATCACCGGTTTCGAAATGATAAGAGTAATTCAATGGTTCGGCAATAAGGTTCCATTGTAAAGTTGTGCTGTCGCCGGCATACACAGAAAACACTTCATCTGTACTCCAGCTTAACGAACAGTGATCAATAATAATATTATTCCGGTGTGTCCCTCCAAATGCGTCATCGCCGCCATTACCATCCACCATACCGCCTTTCTGATTTTTATCGCCCATGCGAAAACGGATGAAACGAATGATAATATTATTGCCGCCCAGCGAAACAGGATGGTCTGCAAGGCAGATGCCAGCGCCGGGAGCTGTTTGCCCTGCAATGGTTGTGTTGGAAGCTATAACCAATTTTGAATTGAGATGTATGGTTCCTGATACTGCAAAAACAATTATCCTGGGAATTTTACCGGTTGCTGCTTCCCTTAAACTTCCTGCACCGGCGTCATTTAAATTTGTTACAATCATCACTTTTCCGCCACGGCCGCCGGTTGTGTATTTACCAAAACCTTCGGCTCCGGGAAATGCAATGGGTTTTTCATCAATTTGTATTGCTTCTCTGCCACGGGTAATTTTATTACCACATGAAAGTACTGCTGCACCCAACAAACAAAAAACAACAACCATTTTCATTTTATAAAAATAAGAAGCCGTTAAATCTGAAATGAATAATATTTTCACAACACAATGTTTTTAAATTTCAAAAAAAAAGCTGCCTTGTAAGAAGCAGCAATTTTTATTAATAATTTACGGGTATTAATAGCCCGGGTTTTGGGTTAAATTAAAATTAGCATCTCTTGCCGGCTGAGGTATGGGTAATAATTCTGATTTCCCGGTAACAAAATTAGTTGCAAACCTTGCAAGTGATGTAGTATTAACAGCAGCACTGAGCCAGGTAACTTTTGTTGTGCCTGCCGGTGTTGATGTTGGTGCAGTGGTATAAAAAGAATTAAACCATGCAGTTTTATCATCTAAAACAGTGTTTGTTTTAAAATACATTGCAATTGGCAATGTGGCCGACAAAGAATAAGTGGGATATCCTGCCATATAAGATGGGTTTACCATTGAAGCCAGTGTTGACATTCTTAACAGGTTGGCTTTTGTTTCATTTAATGCTGTTGCCAGCAAATTCCATCTTATCAAATCATATTTTCTTTGTCCTTCGCCAGCCAGTTCAAGCGCCCTTTCTCTTACAATGGCACCAAATAAAGTTGCTTTTGATAAACCGGTTGACAAATCAACAGAGGCATCGGCCGTTGTAATTGGTTTACCAAAACCCCTGCGGCGAACCATGTTTACTGCATTGTATGCCAGAGCAGTTGGCCCGTTAATTTCGTTTTCGGCTTCGGCAAACATTAATAAAACATCTGAGTACCTTAAGATCTGCCATTTTAAACTAAAATATTGTATGGCGTTGGTTGGTGCAATTGTTGGATTTGTAATCCAGTCTCTCCTGAACTTGCCATCGCATAATGCCGTGACAGCCTGGCCTGTTTTTGCAACCCCATCAGCATTTACATTATAAGGAGCAATGGTAACATCTCTTCTCAGATCTGTTGAATCATACAGGTAAAAAAAGCTGGGTAAAACATTTATAGCTTTATTTCCCAGAGCATTTACAGTTGGCCCGTTGTAGTATCCAAGCTTTGTGTCTTCGGGGCTGCTTTGCCCGATGGCACTTGCCTGAAACATTAACTCACCGTTTGGATCTGTAACAGCATGTGCACAGACCTGATCTTTCCACAAAGCCCGGAAACTTGGGTTTAAAGAATGCTGACCCGATGCGATTATATCATTGGTTTCATCTCTTGCAATCTGGTAATAAGTTAAATAATTCGATCCTCTTTCCATGGTGCCTAATGCGCCGGTGCCACGTAAAGCATAACCACCCCTGTACAAAGCAATTCTTGCTCTTATCCCTTTTACTGTTCCTTTTGTAATTCTTTCGTCGGGCTGGTCGCCTATGGCAGTAACTTCATTGCGCCAGGGAACTAAATCTTCGGCAGTTTTTAAATCACTTAATAAACGGTCATAAATACTGTCTCTGCTTGTTTTAGCCGGAAAAGGATTGCCAGTAGCCTGTGCCGATGCAGGATCAAAATGTGACGGCAAATCTCCCCAGTTCCTGATTGCTTCATGGTAAAATTGCGCCCTCAGAGTGAGTGCTTCTCCCAACATTCTTTGTAATTGTTTTTTTTGCTGATCGGTGCCGCTTGAATACATTTCCATTTTAGGGATATTAAGTATGCAGATATTTGCAAATTCAATGCCCTGGAACATTTGATTGAATGGCCTTTCTATTTGTGCATTACCTGAATTTGCACCATAACGGGCTAAATCCCTTCTGTCATTATCCCCGATAGCTCCTGTAGGTCCCTGCATCTCATCATTGTCAACCGGATAATACAAACTTACCCGAATACCATAACCCTGATCGCCGACAAGCCTGCTGTAAACACCTGCTAATGCTTTTACAGTACTGGGCACATCGCTAAAAACATAATCGGGACCAAACTCAGTAATAGGCTGCTGATCTAAATATTTTTTGCAGCTAACTGAAAGCAGAAGCAGCAGGGCTGCTGAAGCTGCTGTTATTTTATTGAAAAATTTTGTGTTCATATTGCAAGTATTTAATTGTTATCAGAATGTTGCATTTATACCAAAAACAAAGCTGCGGCTTTTTGGATAGGCGGAATAATCAAGCCCCGGCGTAACTCCGCTGTTTCTTACACTCACTTCCGGATCGTAACCTGAATAATTTGTTATGATGCCAAGGTTATTGCCTGTAAGATAAAATCTGAGCCTGCTCATTCTTAATCTTGCAAGGCTTCTTACCGGAAGGCTATAACCAACAGTTACGTTATTGAAGCGAAGGAATGAACCATCTTCAATTGCCCATGAATGAGGATAAAAGGCACCCGAACCTTTTAATGGCTGCCATATTGTGGCACCGGCATTTAGCGCTTCGAGCTGGGCAGGTGGAATACCGTAAACATTGGCCCCACTTACCCACTGGGCAGTTTGCCCGGTAGCTGTTACAACCCTCCAACGGTTTTCCATTATTGTCAGCATGTTTGAATTATTACTGTAAGCATTTGTAAATTCAATTTTATTGGCATTGTAAATATCATTGCCATAAGAGAAGTTTACAAATACACTGGCATCCCATTGCTTATAAGTAAATGTCTGATTGAAACCGCCTGTAAATTTTGGAGTAGGATTACCAATAATCTTTCTGTCGTTAGTAAGATCAATTGCACCATCATTATTAAGGTCTTTAAATCTTATAGAACCTGGCTGAACCGGGCCAATGATTCCAGCATCGGTAACAGTGCCTGCCTTTAAAGTATAGATACCATTGTTGTAATCAAAATCACTTACTTTATAGAAACCATCTGTTACAAGGCCCCACATTGAACCTACGGGGTCGCCAATTCTAACTATATAATCACTTGGCTGGCCCGAAACTCCCCAGCTTGCGGCAGGGAAATAGCTGTTTTGGTTTACGCCGAGCTTTACTACTTTATTTTTATTGAATGATATATTAAAAGATGCATTCCATGTAAGGTTATTTCTCTTTTTTAGTATCAGTGCATTCAACTGCAGCTCCACACCTTTATTATTGGTTTTACCTACGTTTTGCAATTGTGTTGAATAACCAAAAGTGGAAGCAATGGGAACAAGGAGCAATAAATCTTTAGAATCATTATTATAAACATCCACGCTTAAATCAAATCTTTTAAACAAACTGATATCAACACCAATGTTTTTGCTTACAGTTGATTCCCATCTAAGGTTTGCATTGGGTAATGAGCCGGGATAAAATGCATAGATGGCCTGGTTATTCAACCCATAATAATACCTGTTGTCATTATTAAATGTATTGATGTACAAATAATCGTCAATACGGTTGTTACCTACTGTTCCAAAACCTGCCCTGAATTTAAGGTCGCTGATGAAATTTACCTTATCCATAAATTTTTCATCTTTTACCTTCCATGCAACAGAACCTGCCGGAAAATATCCCCATCGCTTGTCGGGTGCAAATTTTGATGCACCATCGGCCCGGATATTAACCGACAACACATAACGCTTCAGGAAAGAATAATTTAACCTGCTGAAAAAAGACAGGCTGGTATATCTTGTTTTAGCCGTTGGCCTTGGATAGCCTGCAAAACTGGTTCCCAGGTTTGTTTGCCCAAATGCTACCTGGTGAGTGGTATAAAGCGGATAAAGGCCAATAAGACTTGAATGTTTTTCTACCTTAAGGTCGTATGTTTCTTCACCAACTAATATATCAATATCATGTTTGCCCTTAAAGTTTTTTAAAGAATAAGAAAGCACATTTGTATTGGTTGTGGTGCTTGATGTAGTGGTATCAAGCCCTGCAATTGGTTTTCTTGAACCCTGGATGATGGAATAAGGTGTAATGGAATCACTAAACTGCCTGTCGGTAAGTTTTTTATGCTCATACCCAAGTGTAGTTTTAAAACTAAAGTTTTTAAAGAAACTATAAGAAACATTTGCATTCATGTTAAGTGCATCTGTAGTTTTATTCCTGTATTCGGCATTGGCCAATGAAATGGGATTAACAAGATTTAAACCATTGCCAACATTGGGATCGGCAAACGGATCGGCTTCATCAAGATCCTGCCCGTTAGAAAGAAAAGGCCTGTACTTAACCGCATTTCTTAACCTGTTGTAAGACGAACCTTTGGTATCGGAAACTCCAGCACCATATACATTCTGATCGGTATACCTGAGGCCGGCGCCTGCTTTTAGTTTTTTGGTGAATTTATAATCGCCTTTTAAGTTTAAAATGTGGCGTACATATTTTGAATTGGTTACAATAGCTTTATCATTATTAAAAGTATATCCAAAATTATAAGTAGCTTTTTTAGTTCCACCCGAGGCACTTACATTATGAGTTTGAGAGATGCCGGTGTTACCAAAAACTTCATCCTGCCAGTCAACCGGTTCAACGTTTTTGTAATTAATCAACGTATCCCATGTGGTACCAAAGTTTTTTGTAAAGTTTGTGCTGTCTGTTCCATTACCTCTTGACCTTTCAGACTGGTAAATAACAAAATCATAAGGGCTTAATACATCCAAAGTTTTAGGTAAATATTTTACCCCAACAAAACCATTATAACTTACTTTAAGCTTTCCGGGTTTGCCAGCCTTTGTAGAAATAACAATAACACCATTTGCTCCCCTTGCACCATAAATAGCAGTAGCCGCAGCGTCTTTCAAAACATCTATTGATTGAATATCCTGCGGAGAAAGTGTAGAAAGGCCATTTTCTACCTGCACACCATCCACAATGTACAAAGGCGAATTATCCTGGGTAATTGACATACCCCCACGAACCCTTATTCTAACTTCGGCATCAGGCGAACCTTCGGCAGTGGTGGCAGTAACACCTGCCAGTCTTCCATTCAATGCTTCGGCAGCCGAGTTAATGGGAATATCTTTCAAATCTTTTGCAGTGATAGAAGAAACAGAACTGGATACTTCTCTTTTCTTTAAAGTACCATATCCAACATTTATCACCACTTCTTCCTGCACAACAATATCCCGTTCTAACTGTATGGAAACAGGCTGGCCGGCGCCGGCTGAAATAGTTTGTGCTTTGTATCCCACATTTGAAATCGTCAGCGTTACATTGCCTGTGTTATTTACTGTAATAGAAAAATTTCCACCGGCATCTGTCTGAACTCCTTTTGAAGTTCCCCTTGCAGTAATATTCACTCCCTTTAAAGGCATCCCGGCAGAGTCAGTAACTTTTCCTTTTATGGTTTGAGTTTGTGCGAAAGATGTAAGGGTAAAAAAGAAGGATACGATAAATAATCCTATCAGCTTGTTCATATAGCAAGTTTTAATTTTGTTCAATCAAAAAAAAATACAGCATACTCAGTAAAGAGAGATTTTAATACCAAAATGCTGCAACAATCATCATCCAATGTTAAAACATTTTTCAACGGCCTTTGGTTATGCAAGGCACTATTTCTACGCAAACGTTCCCGATAACGATTACATTTGAAAATCAATTCGTTTAAAAAAAATAAAATGGAGAAAAAGAACCTTTGAAACCATTTTTACAGCAAGAAGAATTGGCTATACAAGTTTGATTGCCTGCCTTGCAAGCAACTTCCATTTGCCATGCTTTTTTTGAAACACCAGCAGTATTTGTAAATGTACTTCACCGGCTTTTCCATTATCGTTGGTGCTGGCATTTAGTTTGTGCCTAACAATGGCAGTCTTCCTGTTCACACTTATAGTTTGAGCCAGCAATTCAATCGTTACAAAATCAGATTTTCCGCTAATTAGTTTATCAATAAATGCAGCTTTGCTTTCTACTACTCCACCCGAATGGCCATAGCTTAACGAATCTGAAACAAGCTGATCCAGTGCTTTTGCATCAGCATCAATCATTGCCTTGCGAAGTTTTTCAACCACAGCAGCCACCTGCTTTTCTTTTTTTGATTGAGCAAATGAAAAGCTGCTGAAAGATAAGAGCAGTATTAAAATTGAAATGTATTTAACCTTCATAAAAATATTTTATTGATTTAAAATTAATTTATCCTGAACCAATCCAGTTCTGCAAAACCGGCATCGTTTATTTTTACCGTTCTGCTGCAAAAGAAACCAAGCTTTGCACCAATCCACCTGCCTGGCTTTGCAGTAAATGTTTCCTTCATTGCTGTAAAATCAATTCCATCGTTGCTGTAACTAAAAGTACAAACAGCGCCTTTATCAACCTTCACGCTGAAATACAAATCTGTGGCTGCAGTTTTTGCAATCACCTGTTCAGTTTCTGTTTTTCCTTTGTCGGCATCTTTGCAAGTGCTGTAGGTTAAGTAAATACCGTCCTGTTTTTTTGTAACAGCAATAAAAGCATAACTCATCCCCATCACCATGAAACCAAATTTTTCACCGTCTGTTTTTGGGGTAAAAGAAAATTTTACTGCAGCAGTAAATGCTTCTGCCGGAAATTTTTGCAGTAATAAATTAGGCACATCCCATAAATTTTTTGCAGAATCAGGAAACAAAATACTGTTTAATCTCAGCAAACTTTTTGATGGATAACAAAATGCCCAGTGTTGTTTTGGATTTGCCTGCCATTGCCACTGCAAAGCCATTTTATTGTTATTGAATTCATCATTTTCCTGCGGCGTTGTTACCGGGTATTTTTTCCCACCAGTTGGTTTCTTATAATTCAGCACTGGCTCACCGGTACCGTCACCGTCTTTATCATCTCCAATAACCGGCCAGTCATTTTTCCATTGCATTGGTTGCAGATGAACAACTCTTCCATAAGCATCCTTGTCCTGGAAATGAATAAACCAGTCTTCGCCGGTTTGCGTAGTTACCCATGCGCCCTGGTGTGGGCCGTTGATGTTTGTACTGCCCTGTGCCAGTGCAACTTTTCTTTCGTAAGGCCCGTAAATATTTTTGCTCCGTAAAATAGTTTGCCATCCTGTTGCCACGCCACCACCCGGTGCAAAAATGTAATAATAATTATTGCGTTTATAAATTTTAGGCCCTTCAATTGTTGGATCAGCTTCGTGGCCATCGTAAACCAGCACCCCATTGCTTATAACTTTATCTGCCGCCCCATTTAATTCTTTTATTACAATAATACTTTTTATTCCTGCCCTGCTTCCTGCATAAGCATGAACCAGATAATTTTTTCCGCCGTCATCCCATATCGGGCAAGGGTCAATTAATCCTTTGCCTGCTTCCACCAAAACCGGTTCTGTCCATGGCCCCAAAATATTTTTTGCTTTTGTCAGATAAATGCCAAAATCGGGGTCGGGATAATAAATATAAAATTCATTGTTGTGATAACGGATGCTTGGTGCCCACACACCATTACCATGCTGTGGCCGGCTGAAATGATCAACTGGCGGCTGCTGAATTAATGCATGGCCAATGATTGACCAGTTAACCAAATCCCTGCTGTGCAATATGGGCAAACCCGGTACTGCATCAAAGCTGGAGGCAATCAGGTAATAATCATCCCCCACTCTTATTGCATCAGGGTCGCTGTAATCTGCATTAATGACTGGATTTTTATAAGTGCCATCGCCATTATCTGCCACCCAAACTTTTGAAATATAGTTTTGCTGTGCCGATACTGAAATAATAAAAAACAAAAAGAATTGTATGATTACTGCCTGTTTCATTTTATCGTTAAATGTATTAAAATAATAAGAGGCAACAATAAATGTTGCCTCTTATTATTTTGCTAAAACAAAATACTTTTTTACCATACATGCCTTGGGCAACTGTCGCCATATTTATTACCCAGTAAAAATCCAACAATCACTTCATGCGTATTACCCACATAAGATTTTAACCTTGATGTGGTTGCAAAATCATAAGAGTAACCAATGTTTACCGTATTGGAAATATTTACACCAGCCATAGCAGCATAACCACCCAGTAAATCGCTGTGGCGGTAGCTCCCGCCAAACCAAAGTAAATCTTCGTACTGGAATTTTACATTGGCACTTAACATGACAGGTTCAGGATTTACATATTGCACAGACACAGATGGCAGCATTGACATATCGCTCCCCATCATAAAACGATAACCTGCTGATACAAATAAATGAGGATCAAAACTGGCCCCATATTTATCACTTTTTACAAACTTTACTTTGCCCGGAATAATATTGAGCACAGAAGCACCCACAAAATAATTTTTAGAATACAACCACAGGCCTGCACCCACCTCAGGTTTCATTTTTTTCAAATCGCCATTGGTATATCCAACTGCAGGGTCATTGGGATCAAGGCTTCCCCACACAATTTTTGAACGGTCTAAACTTACATTGGTAAGGCCCGCAGTAAAACCCATTGCCAGTGTTGTTTGCGAAGCAAGTGGTTTATGATATGCATAGGAAGCATACGCAGAAAAGCGGCTTAAAAAACCTGTTTTATCATTCATTAAAATTAAACCAACACCATGATGTGGCGGCGACACGGTATAATCATCCCAATAGGCTTTGCCCCTGGGGTTATATCCCTGTATTTCAAATGAGGTAGCCGAAGTTTTGTAATCCTGTTTGCCAATTGGCCCATGCACACTCAGGTAACTTGTTACCGGTGCGCCGGTTAAACCAGTCCACTGGTTACGGTAACTGATTTTTACATCTGTATAATTTTCTATGCCCGACAATGCCGGATTAAGAATGTAATTATTAAGGATGTACTGTGTGTAATAAGGTTTTTGTTGTGCATTGGCAAAGCAAACACTAATCAAAAAAGCAATCGTTAATTTAAAGTTCTTCATCACAAAAAATTTAATAATTAATTATTTAGCCTCACCTCCCTTCCTCCTCTCCCGAAGAGAGGAGGCGGTACATTAAACAATTCCAAACATCATCTCTTCCACATCATCAAATCTTTTTTCATCAAGGAAATGATTTCTCTACTATTTGTTCCAGTCTGTCTTCGCTTCCTTCTCCTTTATTTCCCTTCCTCTTCGGGGGAAGGATAGGATGGGGCTTCTGGCTCCTATTTTATTATCGTCACATACCCTTTCTTCACCGGCCTTGCACCGCCCAGTTCTATTATATAATAATACGTTCCCACCGGCAACTCCTTACCCTTGTATGTG
>JANNAM010000213.1:0-5567 GCA_031384415.1 Bacteroidota bacterium | reverse complement strand
CCAGGCAACTAACACAGGGAGATTTAGAGCGCTAACAAGTGGAACTTTAACCATCAACGGAAACCTTATAGTAAATGGAGGAACATTTGAAGTTGCAAGTTCAACTGGTATAGTAAATACAGTTGGAGTAACACTTGCTGGAGGTACTTTAGACATCACATCAGGTAGTAGTACTGCTACATTAAAAGTATCTGGGACATTTAATCAAACTTCTGGTGTTTTCGCAAGAAGTGGGTCTGGCACAACACACTTATTAGAATTCAATGGTAGTTCAGCTCAAAGTGTCACTATGGTTTCTAATGCTATTATAATTCCGTATAGAATTAATAATAATGCTGGTATTAATTTATCTGGTACAATGTCAGTTAATACCGGAGCAGGATTAAGAATTTCATCTACTGCAGCCACTCCAATAAGTGGCGGCACTTTAACTTATACAGGCACTACAACTTTAACTTACGATGCTACAGGCAATCAAACACCAACAAGTAATGAATGGCCTGCTGCAAGTGGGCCAACCAATATTACAATAAACAATACAGGAACAGCAGGTTCTGCAAATAGGGTAAGTTTGCATGCAGCCCGTACCATTGCAGGTGTGCTTACAATGACCAGTGGTGTATTACAATTGGGCAATAATGATCTAACTATCTCATCTGCCGGTTCAGTATCGGGTACTGCCAGTAATACTAATTTTATCGCCACAAACGGTACAGGGCAATTAATTCAAACTTATGCAGCTACGGGCTCAAAAACATATCCATTGGGAGATGTAACTGGTACAGATGAAGCCAGTGCAGTTACAATAAACTATACAGCTTTAACCGGAACTTCGGTTGTTGGGATAAAAGTAACGGATGCGCAGCATCCCAATGATGCTTCTGCTTCAAATTATCTTTCGCGTTATTATTCTTTTACGCAGAGCGGAGCCTCAGCAGTTAGTACTTACAGTCTTACACTGAATTACCAGGCAGGAGATGTGGTAGGAACTGCATCTTCTACAAAAGTAAATCGCTGGGATGGTGCAGTGTGGGCACAGGTTTCAGCAACGGCGCCGGGTACTACCAGTGTAGCATTAACCGGCCTTGATTATACTTCGCTTAATGCAACGGCCGATTTTACGTTAAGGCCTGCTGCAGTTACTACCTACACGTGGATAGGCGGAACCAGTGCAGCATATAATGTTGCTGGTAGTTGGAGCCCAACCAGAACAACACCTGATGCAACAGATATATTGCAGTTTGATGGTAATAATATTGACGGTGCAAGCGGCACAGGTAATATATTAGCTACGGCATTGCCTGCAACCGAAACAATTGGCAAATTAATTTTAATAAATAATGCTAATGTAAACCTGCAAGCCAGTGCAGCGGCCAGTGCGCTTACCATTGGTGGCGCTGCAGGTACAGATTTGGATGTGCCATCGGGAAGCACTTTAACGCTTTCAGGTACAACTACAAATACAATTGGCCTGGCTTATAGCGGTTCGGGTAATGTAGCATCAATTGTTGGTACTTTAAATTTAGGTAACGGTGCCGGTACAGGAACAATTACTTATAATTGTTCTAATGCAATAACAACTGTTGATGGGACAGTGAATTCAGGTACTTCAACAGCAACTGCTTCTACTACTAATCCATCCTCAACGGCTTTGTTGGTAAATGGAACCTGGAACCATGCCATGAATGGTGGTACAATACCAACGGCTACTTATGGAGCGGCATCTAATATAAACGTAACCGGAATTACTACATTGGCACCCACACCTCCCACAAGTACAGGAGGTAATTTTCTTTGGAATTGTGCCTCACAAACAGGTAGTGCTTTGTCTATGTCTTCTACTTTAACTTCAATTACCGGGACCTGTACTATACAAAGCACAGGTAGTGGTTCAATGCAATTTGGCTTATCAACTCCACCAACAGTAGCCGGGCTCTTTACAGTTTCCGGAGGAACTTTGCTTGCAGCGGGCGGTACCTTTACTTTGAATGGGGGACTTACAGTTTCGGGGGGAACTATTTCAGGAACTAGTGCCACTACAATTACTGTAAATGGTAATTTCTCTCAAAGTGGAAGCTCTTTAATTACAAGTTCCACAGCGACTGCAAGTATAATCGTATTGAATGTTACAGGTTCATTTAATCAATCGGCTGGTACAATTTCTGAAACAAGTACCGGCTCTATTGCAATAAACTTTACGGGGTCTGCAGTAAAAGCCGTTACCTTAAGTGGAACCAATACAACCGGTAAAATAAATTATAATATAAATAATGGAAACGGAAATGGAATTACACTTACGGGCACATTGAATGTTAATACAGGCGCTACTTTAACATCATCTGTAGGTGGAACGGCAGTAACCGGTGGAACAGTTGCCTATGCTGGTACAGGTAGTTTAATTTATACTTCATCAACCGCTGCACAAACCACAGGTGGTGAGTGGCCGGCTTCAGGCGGTCCGGCTGTGGTAACAGTAAATAATTCAGCAACTGCACCGGCAAACAGGTTAAATCTTAGTGCAAGCCGAACTTTAAGTGGTGCATTGTCACTGGTACTTACAAATGGTGTAATTGTACTGGGTAATTTTGATTTAACATTAGATGCAACCGGCACCATGAGTATATCATCGCCAAGTGCTACTAAAATGATTGCAGCTGACGCTACCAATGGCACAGGCCAGTTTAAAAAAGTAATACCAAGTGGAGTTAGCAGTTTAACTTTCCCCATTGGAGATATCACGGGTACTGTTGAATATTCGCCTGTAACATTGAGTTTTACAACCAATAGTACTAATAGAACATTAGGTTTTATCGTAACAGACGGGGCGTTGCCAAGCAACGGTGGTGCAACAGACTTTATAACCCGTTACTGGACATTTACAGATGACCAGGCTGGTTCCTACGATTATACATCAACTTACACTTATGTAGCAGCAGATATTAACGGTACTGAGAGTAGTATCACACCGGCATATTACAATGGGGCAGTTTGGACAGGAGTGAGTGGTTCTGCGGCTTCTAATGTATTAACGGTTGCTGCATTGAATCAAACAACTGGCACTCTGGGAGGCAATAGTTATAGCGGCAGGGCTACTCCTGCTGTTACTTATACATGGACAGGAGTAACCAGTACAGACTGGAATGTTGGAACTAATTGGGATTTGAGTTCTGTACCCAATGCAGTAAATCATAATGTAATAATAAACACCGGTTCAGGCAATATGCCGGTAATATCTTCCGGGTCATTTACAGTAAAAGATCTAACAATCAATAATGCCGCTGCTACGCTAACTGTTGACGGAGGATCATTATCAGTATCCGGTATTGCAACATTGACCAGCGGTGCATTGAGTACAAATAATTCAGCAGCCCTGAGCTTTACCAATGCACTAACGGTACCAGGCGGGTTTACCCTTACGGGAAATAATAGTTCAACAATAACCGGAAGCGGAGCTAATTCGGTAAGTGCGAGTGGAATATTAACGATGAATAATTCGGCCAGCTTTACGTCAACAGGCGCATTCACCAATGCAGGAACAGTAAATCTTAATAGTACTTCATCTCTTTCAATAGCTTCAGCTACGTTTACAAACAGCGGCACTTTCACTGCTGCTTCAGGAAGCACAATTACTTTGAGCAATGGAACAGGGTACGTTATTCCTTCCATAACATACGGTAATTTAAGTATTACAGGGGCGGGAACTTCTTATGCCCTTGGATCGTCAACTACTGTTGCCGGAAACTTCAGTATATCTGCCGGACAATTTAACGTTGGTATATCAACCAGCAGCTATACACTTACAGTTACAGGAAACTATAGTCAAAGTGGTACCGGTGCATTTGTAGTATCTAACGGCGCCAATAATTCTACATTAAATGTAGGTGGCACATTTAATTTATCTTCGGGGACCTTCGCAATAATAAACAGTACATCAGCCACTGGAGGTACTGTTACAGTAACGGGAACAACAACCATATCGGGTACTGGGTTTGTGAATTTAGAGAGTGTGGATGCTGTTTCTGGTGTAGCCGTTTTTAACGCTAATGGTGATGCCAGTTTCTCAAGCACTGGTGCTACCGTTATTGTGGATTTTGGCGCAACCACTGTATCAGGCAATGCATTCAATATTAAAGGGAATTTTACTAAAACAGGTACAGGCAGTTTTCAAACCCTTTCTAGTAGTGCAGCAACAGGTTTTGTTTTCAATAAATCTGGTACACAAACATTTAGTTATTCAGGTGCAGCATCTGATTATACAAGCTATACGGTTTCAAGTTCGCCTGCCTCAACACTACAATTACTAACTGGGTTGACAATTGGTGCTTCTTCAAACCCTCCAAGTTCATTTACAGTAAATGGAACATTGGATGCCAGCACATTTACAATAAATGGAGGTGCAACCAATGGTACATTCACACTTGCATCTGGAGCAACTCTTAAAACATCAAATACAAATGGCGTAGTTTCAACTACTGTTGGTTCTGTTTCAAATACTATTAATACAAGAACATTTAATGCCGCTGCCAACTATGAGTTTTATGGTTCAGGTGCAATTACAGGTACCAATTTTGCCACCACAACAATGAACAACCTCACCCTCAGTAACACCACGGGTGTAACTGTAAATGGGGCGGCTACTGTTAATGGTATATTGTTGGTAAGTGCTGGCATAGCAAATGTAACCAGTGGTACTACAACCCTGGGCGGCTCTGCTTCAATGACTATTAATCCAACAGCAACATTTAAAGTTACTTCACCGGGCATAGCAGCTTTTGCAAGCCGCCCGGTTACAGTTAAATCAGATGCTACCGGCTCTGGTGCAATAGGTACTTCAACTACAACAATTACTGGTGCAGGCAACGTAACCGTAGAACGCTTCATCCCCGATAACAGCAAAAGAGCATGGCGTTTTCTTTCAGTTCCGGCAAGCGGGCAAACAGTTAATGCTGCATGGCAAAATGGCCAGGCACCAACTGTTGTAGGCACCAATAATATTGGTACCTGGATAACAAGTAATTCGGGCAATGCAGGGTATGATTTTATTACACCAGGCAACTCCATGCTTACTTATAATGTTGGCAATTCATGGGATCCTGTTATTACAGCTACCACAACTACAACTATTCCACTAATGGAGGCTATATGCTTTACATACGTGGAGACAGAAGGTGTACCAATACAAATGCCTTTACTTACGAAACAACATTAAAAACCACCGGCACTTTAAAACAGGGTACTTATCCGGCAACACCAATTTCCGTAGGTGCAAGCCAGTTTAAAGATATTGGTAACCCTTATGCATCTGCAATTGACTTTGCAACATTATACACAGCAAATCCGTCAACAATTGATAACAAATTTTATGTTTGGGATCCTAATCTAACTGGCTTAGGCGGTTATCAAACATTTTCTTCTACAAATAGTTTCGTTCCAACACCGGGCGGTGGAAGCTATGGGGGTACCAATACTAAAATACAATCGGGCCAGGCATTCTTTGTGTATAACAGCACCGGAAGCCCTGTTAATATTCAATTTACCGAGGGCTGCAAAACAACAGGCAGTTCAAC
>JANNAM010000206.1:0-48653 GCA_031384415.1 Bacteroidota bacterium | reverse complement strand
GACGAGGAAGAAAAATTAATTGTGTTTGCAGCAAAAAAACAAGAACCCGATAATAAAATAAAACCAACCACTGCGCCGGTTGTAAAAGAACCTGCCATTGTAAAAATTGAAACACCCAAACCTGCAGAACCAATAATTACTAAACCGGTATCAACAAAACCAAATGAGCCTGTTGTTGTAAAAACCATACCGGTAAAACCTGCAGAAACAGTAATTGCAAAACCTGCACCGGTTGTTAAAAAACCTGAACCTGTTGTTGTTAAACCTGCGCCTGCAAAACCAACAGAAATTATTGTTGCAAAAACAGATCCACCAAAAGTTGTAACACCTGTTGTTGTAACACCAGCGCCTGTTAAAATTGTTGCTCCAACTTATCCCACAGCAGCAACAGATATGGGCAAACGAAAAATTGAAAATATACAGGCTTTATATTTTAAATCGGACAGTTTACAATTAACATTGTATGATAATGGTGAAGTAGATGGTGATACCGTAAGTGTAATAATGAATGGTGTTGTAATTATGCCCAGGGTTGGTTTAAGTACCAATGCGGTTAAAAAAACTATTGATACAAAAGAAGCCGGCGACAGTATTCAACTGGTAATGTATGCCGAATCTTTAGGCAGCCTGCCACCCAATACCGGTTTGTTGATTGTGTACGATGGTAAAGACCGCTACGAAATAAGGTTTAGCGGCGATATGCAAAAAAGTTCAGCGATTGTTTTTAGGAGAAGAAAAAGCCCCCTCTAACTCCCCCGAAGGGGGAAATAAGTAGAAGACAGGAGCGAAGAAAAAAATTAATACAGACTAACTTATGAATAAAAGTGGTTCAAAATCTCAAGATGCAAAAGCCCCTCTTCGGGAGGGGTTTGGGGAGGCCCGGCTTACCCAATATTCTCATGGTGCCGGCTGCGGATGTAAAATAGCCCCCAAAATTTTAGACGAAATTCTTACCAGCAATTTCACCATGCCCGACAATGATAAATTAATTGTGGGCAACCACAGTAAAGATGATGCAGCAGTGTATAATTTAGATAATGGCATGGCCTTAATTTCCACCACCGATTTTTTTATGCCCATTGTAGATGATCCTTATGAGTTTGGAAGAATAGCTTCGGCTAATGCTATCAGTGATGTATATGCCATGGGAGGAAAACCCATTTTAGCGATTGCTATTTTAGGGTGGCCCATAAATATTTTACCACCAGCTGTTGCACAAAAAGTAATTGAAGGCAGCAGAAGCATTTGTAAAGAAGCCGGTATTTCATTAGCAGGAGGCCACAGCATCGACAGTCCTGAACCCATTTTTGGCTTAGCAGTAAATGGATTGGTGCCAATAGAAAATATTAAACAAAACAACGCAGCAAAAGAAGGTAATGTGTTGTTTTTAACCAAGCCCTTAGGCGTGGGTATTTTAACTACAGCAGAAAAAAAAGGTATTTTAAAAGACGAGCATGTGGGTATAGCCGCAAAACAAATGATGCAGCTGAATAAAGTAGGTGAAGCATTGGGGAAAATACAAGGCGTTACTGCAATGACGGATGTTACCGGTTTTGGCTTGTTAGGTCATTTAGTTGAAATGGCTGAAGGCAGCGGCTTAAGTGCCGTTATTGATTTTGAAAAAGTACCTGTTATAATTAGAGATATAAAAAGTTATGTAGATCAAAAAAGTGTACCCGGCGGCACCAACAGAAACTGGGACAGTTATGGAGAAAAGATCGGCGATATAACCGATTATCAAAAAGCAATACTTGCCGATCCGCAAACCAGCGGAGGATTATTAATTGCTGTTGATATAAATGCTGTTGATGAGGTAAAAGATATTTTGGAAAAAAATGGACTGGAAAAGTTTACAATGGCAATTGGAAGTATGGTTGCTAAAGAAGAAAAAATAGTAAATATAATATCTTAAAAATTTTCTTATTTCTCTTTAGCTGATACTTGGCTGCAAAGCATCAATTTTTTTCGCCAGCTTTTTATCTTTATCAGTAACAATATCACCAGCATCATGTGTGCTTAACCAAATTTCTACTTTATTGTACACATTAGTCCATAAAGGGTGATGGTCCATTTTTTCTGCTTCAATGGCAACCCTTGTCATAAATGCAAATGCTGCAGAAAAATTTTTGAACTCAAATTTTTTATACAGTGTATTATTTTTTTCTTCCCACATAAATAATCTATTAATTAGAATATAAGGTGCTGCTTGTGCTTAATTTTTTCATTCGTCATTTCATTTACCAGCTGCACGCCGGGTAAAGTTTTAATGGACTGCATCAGCGCTTTTAATTCCTCATTGTTTATAGTCTCTCCTTTCAGCAACCATAAAAAATCGAGGTGCTTAAATTCGGGCAGCAAATATTCGCCGTCGAACTGGTTATTGTATAAATAATGTATCAGCGATACAGAAGGCTCGGCGTATTCATAAATGGAAAAAAAATAAGTACGCTTCTTTTTGGTTAGCTGTATTTCAATATCATGGTTTACCCTGAAATGAAAACCCAGTACCTGGTTTAACTGCCAGCTAAACTGGTAATCTTTTATTGGCGCAACAATACCCAGCATCAGCACATCTTCAAAAAAATCTTCTGCCAGGGTCTCGTTGTCTATTTTTAATTTTTGGCTTGTTGCCATCTTATAAAAAAATTAAAAAACAATATCAAATGTCAGTTCTTCATTTCCCCTTTTCACTTTCAGCTTTGTAGCATCTCCTTTATTAAATTTACCCAGCACCTGCATATAAGACTGAACATCCGAAAACTTATGTTCGCCCAGCTGCAGTAAAATATCTCCTGCCTTCAATCCAATTTTTTGAGCAAGTTTACCCTCGCTAACTCCATCAATTCTTACGCCGCCATCGCTAAAAGTATAATCGGGCATTACACCCAGCGAAACTTTAAAGCTGCTTCTTCCTGCTGACTGAGCTTCTCTTGTTTTGGTAAAGGAAAGTTTCCCTTTTTTGTCAGCAGCATTTACCACATTATAAATGTATTTCACAATCTGCAGTTCGCCGGTGTAATTTATTTTTTCGGCATCATCGCCGGGTTTGTGATAATCGCTGTGTGTACCGGTAAAGAAAAATAACACCGGAATATCTTTTCTGTAAAAACTGGTGTGATCGCTTGGTCCTGTGCCGCTGCTGTCAAATTTTATTTTAAAGAATTCATCTTTTTCAGCAATTATTTGCCCCCAGGCAGGCGATGTGCCGTAGCCCCCGATGCTCAGGCCATGTGTGCTATCGTTAAGCCTGCCCACCATGTCCATGTTTATCATGTAATTGGCCGATGCGAAGTTAATGGTTGGGTGCTCGGTAAAATATTTGCTGCCAAACAAACCCAGTTCTTCGCCGCTGAAAGCAATAAAGAGGTAATTATTATTTTTAAATTTTGATGCCTTTAATGATTTACTGATTTCAATTAATGCAGATGTGCCGCTTGCATTGTCATCGGCGCCGTTGTGAATTTGCGGCACAGCGCCGGCATATAAAGAGTTGTGATCTTCTCCGTAGCCAAGGTGGTCGTAGTGTGCACCAATGATAATTGTTGTGGCAGCCTTGTTGTCAACATAACCAATTACATTATGCCCCGTCCTTTTTTTGTCGGCAATATCAATGGTAAGTTTTATATCCTGTACAGCTTTTTCGTCCTGCAAATATTTTTGTTTTGCTTCTTTGGTTAAATACAATACCGGAATTTTTGTGGCATCGGATTTTACTTTTGGTTCAAATTTTAAATCATCGGCAACATAAGATGTGTTATAAACTATCAAAGCAGTTGCTCCTTTTCCTGCAACTTTATTTGTTTTAGTTTTAATAGCATCGGTTAAATCAAAGTGCGGATTGTTTTTATTTTCTTCCAGTACTTCTTTTAAATCCCAAAACCAAACAGTGCCGCTTTCCTGTAATATAATTACCGGCAAAGCATTCAGCGAAGCATTTGGGCTGAAGATAAAAGGGAAAAAGTCTTCATTAACTTTTAATTCATTGCCGTTAATTATTAATTGGGTTGAGGATTTGATTTGCTTTCCTTCGTTTACTTCAAACTCCTGTATATACGTTCCGTTTTCGCCTTTGGCAACAAGCCCTGCGTTTCTAAATTGATTACTGATATATTCATACGCCAACTTTTCTCCGGCAGTGCCGGTTCTTCTTCCTTCTAATTTGTCGTCGGCTAAATAATAAATATGAGTTTGCAGGTTGGCCAAAGTAGCTTTGTCTGCCTTCTTCATTTTTTGTGCCGAAGTAAACTGAGCGATAATTAATAAAAGCCAGAAAACATGTTTCATATAAATGAATTGATATGGGGCAAAGGTAATAATAGCAAAATGGTTGGGGCAGGGTTATAAAGATTAAAACAGATTTTTTACAATTATTTATTCCGTCGGCCGGCACCCATGTTTCTTAATTCGTAAGAAAGCAAGCTTTTTTACGGGTATTTTTGCAGATAGTATTTTGAGAAAAAAAATAAACATAGCATTAGTAGGCAATCCAAACAGCGGCAAGAGTTCGCTGTTTAATGCACTGACGGGCCTTAACCAGAAAGTAGGAAATTTTCCCGGTGTAACAGTTGATAAAAAAACAGGCCATTGCAAAATTTCGGCAGATACCGATGCGGTGCTGATTGATTTGCCGGGCACTTACAGTTTATATCCACGCCGGGCCGATGAATGGGTGGCATATAAAGTTTTATTAAACCAGGACACAGAAATTAAACCTGACATGGTAGTGCTTGTGGCCGATGCTTCCAACCTGAAACGGAATTTGTTGTTTTGTTCGCAGATAATTGATTTAAAAATTCCGGTAGTAGTAGCGCTTACCATGATGGACCTTGCAAAGCGCAAGGGAACCAGGGTTGACATTGTAGATTTAGAAAGGGAGTTGGGTGTACCGGTGGTGGCCATCAACCCAAGAAAGAATACCGGGCTTCTGCAACTAAAAAAAATTATTGAACAATCTGCCGGAGGATTATACCAGCTTCCGGCAAGAGATTTTATTGATAACACAGCTTTGGCTGAAAAACCCATTGTAGAAGTAAAAAAACTTTTTCCACATATCAGTAACTACACCGCCATACATTATTTAATTAACCACGAAAATTTTTTATTAGATAAAATAACACAGGATAAGATTGAAGCCATAGAAACAGAAAATAAATTTAACCCGACTAAAACGCAGGCTGAAGAAATTATGCAGCGCTATGGCCGCATAAAAAATATTATGCAACATACTGTGGTGGAAAGTAATCCGCAGCAAAAAGCAATGCTTACCGAAAAGCTTGACAATATTTTACTGCACCGGCGATGGGGCTATCTTATTTTACTGGCAGTTTTGTTTTTGTTGTTTCAAAGTGTTTTTTGGGTAGCCAAGTTTCCAATGGATGGCATTGACTGGGGTTTTGGAAAATTAGGCGGATGGTTATCGGATACCTTGCCGCAGATTTGGTGGAGTGATTTATTAATCAATGGTGTGCTGGCTGGCTTAGGAGGGATATTGATGTTTGTTCCGCAGATAATGATATTGTTTGGCCTGATAACACTGCTGGAAGACACCGGCTACATGGCAAGGATAAGTTTCCTGAGCGATAAGTTAATGCGTAAGGTGGGGCTTAATGGAAAAAGTGTAATGCCAATGATAAGCGGCTTTGCATGTGCCGTGCCGGCTATTATGAGCGCCAGGAATATTGAAAATAAAAAAGAAAGATTGCTCACCATAATGATAACGCCATTAATGAGCTGCAGTGCAAGGCTTCCGGTTTACACCATTTTAATTGCACTGGTCATTCCTTCAAAATTATATTTTGGTTTTTTAAGCCTGCAGGGTTTGGTGATGATGTTCTTGTATTTCTTCGGAACTTTTATGGCACTGATAGTTGCATGGGTAATGAAATGGTTTATTAAAAGCACCGAAAGAAGTTTTTTTATTTTAGAGCTGCCGGTTTACCGTGGGCCAAGATGGAAAAACATTTTGGTTACCATGATAGAGAAGGCAAAAATATTTGTGTTTGAAGCCGGCAAAGTGATCATGGTAATCAGTTTGCTTTTATGGGCGCTCAGTACTTATGGCCCAAAAGAAAGAATGAAAGCAGTGACGGCAAAATATGATGAGCAGATTAAAATTAATCCGCAGCAGGAAGCAGAACTGAATAAACAACGCAATACCGAACTGCTGCAAAATTCTTTTGCCGGCATGCTTGGCAAAACAATTGAACCAGCCATCAGACCATTGGGCTACGAATGGAAAATTGGTATTGCATTGATAACATCTTTTGCAGCAAGAGAAGTCTTTGTTGGCACCATGGCAACATTGTACAGCGTTGGCGATAACGCCGATGAAAACAGCAGCACACTCCGGCAAAAAATGGCTGCAGCAAAAAGAGCAGACGGAACGAAAGTATATGATTTGGCCACGGGGCTTTCCCTGTTAATATTTTATGTGCTTGCCATGCAGTGTATGAGTACGCTTGCAGTTGTTAAAAGAGAAACAAGAAGCTGGAAATGGCCGGCAATACAATTGGTTTATATGACCGGCCTGGCTTATTTAATGAGCTGGATTGTTTATACTATCTTCAAATAATAAAATCATTAGCGTTAATTTGTGTCATTAGTGGCAAATCAAAAACTTACACCGCAGCAGGCACTGCCCAAAGTAAAACATTATTGCGCCTACCAGGAACGCTGCCACAGCGAAGTAAAAGACAAGCTGTACAGTTTTGGTTTGTATAAAACCGATGTTGAAAAAATACTTTCGCAATTAATTGAAGAAAATTACCTGAACGAGGAACGGTTTGCCCTGCTTTTTGCAGGCGGCAAATTCAGGATGAAAAAATGGGGCCGGGTAAAAATAAAATACGAGCTGAAGCAAAAACAAGTAAGTGACTACTCCATTAAAAAAGCACTGGCATCAATCGACAATGAAGATTATGAGCTTGTTTTGCAAAAGCATATTGATGATAAAATGAAAACTCTTCGCAGCGAAAAAAATATCTTTATTAAAAAAAGAAAATTACAGGATTACCTTTTGCAAAAAGGTTTTGAAATTGATTTAGTAAGAGAAGCAGTTAATAAAATTTAAGCAATCAATCCAAATTGTTTGCTGTGATGCACAACATGTTTATAATGTAGTAAAACCCATTCTTCAAAATTCAGTTCGCCAAAAGCCGGGTGCATTGTTTTTAGTTCCGGTTTGTTTTCGAAGTATTCCACAAAATGATTTACTTCTTTTTGCAGCTTATCAATCGCTTCCTGCAGGCTGGCGTAATAAACGGGATTGGGTTCTTCAGGAAGGATGCCGCCAGGCGCTTTTGTATTTTCTTTGAATTCTTTATCGCTTAATAAAAACTCCTTGTATTTTGGTAAATGCTCAACCGGTGTTACCAATGGAAATTTTATTTTTTCGGTGGATACTTTAAAGAAGCCTGACACATGCTCCACCATTTGCTGTGCATTCATCTTTCCCCATGTACCCAAATCAGCTGCTTTTAGTTTTTTAAGCAGCGGTATAAATTCATTTTGTAAGAAAGCAAGCTTTGCGTTATCCATTGTTTTATTTTTAAAATGGTTTTTGGGTAATTTAAGCTAAGAACAAAAAATAGAAAAGAAGATTTTGTTTGTACCGAAGGACATTTTTATGAACTTATTCTGCTGTCAATTTCTTTGCATAATCCTGCAAAAATTTCATCCACCGTTCCCTCGCCTTCTACCAGTATCACTTTATCAAACTTTTTATAATAGTCTGCCACCACGGCTGTTTTTTTATGGTACTCTGCAATTCTCGCCCTGATAACATTTTCATTGTTGTCATCGCTTCTTCCGCTGGTTTCTCCTCTTTTCACCAGGCGCTTTACTAATTCTTCTTCGCTAACATCCAGCGCCAGCATTACAGCAATATCTGTTTTTTTAAGCTCCAGTAATTTATCCAATGCTTCGGCCTGTGCACTTGTACGGGGGAAACCGTCAAACAAAAATCCTTTTGCAGCAGGGTTTGCATCAAGGGCAGAGCTTATCATTCCAATCACCACTTCATCCGGCACCAACTGGCCTTTGTCCATGATGCTTTTTGCTTCCAGGCCAAGGGGAGTTTTGTTGTTGATTTCAGAACGCAGGAGGTCGCCGGTGCTCAGGTGTTTTAAGCCATACCTGGCAATCAGTTTTTCGCTTTGCGTTCCTTTGCCGCTACCGGGTGGGCCAAATAATATTAAATTAAACATAAGCAGTTGGTAACCTTGTGAAGATAGCAAAAATAGCATACCAGCTTTAAAATTCCTTTAACATTTAAAATAATCTGCTGAAAAACTTTTACTGCTGCCGGTTCGTATGTTTTAAACTATTTATCAGGAGATTTGTTTAAATATATAATAACCACTTCTCTAAAAAACAAGATAAGATATGGACTCAAATAAAAAAGACAACCCGGTTTATTCCAATATTGATGCAGAAAAAGTAAACATTGGCAACGATGAATGGAAAAAGATGTTGCCGGATGATGTTTATCATATTGCCCGTGAAAAAGGAACCGAAAGGGCTTTTACCGGAAAATATTATGAGCACAACGAAGGCGGCACTTACTATTGCGCTGCCTGCGGCAATCCATTGTTTAACAGCAACGGCAAATTTGACAGCACTTGTGGCTGGCCCAGTTTTTTTGAACCCATCAGCAAAGGAAGCATTTTGTATGTACCCGATAATGCTTTTGGAATGAAACGCACCGAAGTGATGTGCGGCAGGTGCAAGGCACATCTTGGCCATGTATTTGAAGATGGCCCGCCACCAACCGGGTTAAGGTACTGCATCAATTCTGTGATACTTGATTTTTCCAAAGGATCCGGTGGAGAAAAGGCGAAAGATGCGGAGGAAAAGTTTAATAAAGAATAATAAAAAAGCCCTGATTGTAAAATCGGGGCTTTTCAAAAAAAGATAATTCTTTAATTCTTCTTTAGCAAAATTCTTCTCTGCGAAAAATTATATGCAGCATCTATAAAAGCAAGCATCTTATTAAAATCTTCTTTTTTAGTTTTAGTTTGCTTGTACACTTTCTTAATGTTCAGTTTTAATACCATTCCTTCAATGGTTGCTTTGGTGGTAAATGAACCCACTTCGTTGTCTATACTTTGGTTTAAATCTGCCAGCCCTTTTACAGCGTAACCAGCCGGAATGGTATAATTAATATCCCATGTTAATATATGCGGATAGCGAACATCAATATCATATTTACGTTCCCGGTCTTCGGCTTTTATTTGTATTTGCCCGCCCATTAATTCAGGAACGCTTACTAAAAAATTCTTTCCTGCTTTTTTTGTTAAGTCGCCCAGCACAAATGTTTCGCTGTATTTTAATTCCTGTGCGTTAAATTTTCTGCCATCGGTTATCAAACTGAAATTATCGTAACTCACTACATTGCTGTAATCATTTTGCAATTGCTTCTTCATATACTCAGGCTTGCGTTTTTTATACTCTTCGTTACGGGCATTAATAAGCCTGTCAATCTCATCTCTTTTTTTGTCGTTCAGCAGGTCTAAATCGTTGTCACCAAAATAAGCCAGGTAATCCACATCATACACTTTTGTGTAAGCAAGCGCCGGGCCGTCATTATCGTTTTTTGAAATTCCTTTGTAGGAAGAGGTGGAAACTATATTTGCTTTTTCCAGGGCTGCATCCATGCCTGCATCAATTGTGGTAGCACTTAAATTTTCTTCAGCCTTTGTATCGGGTAAATTAACTGCTGTAGCCGCCGGATTTTTTCCCAGCGTTATAATGTATGCTTCATTACCCAGGTAATCGTCTTTTAAATCAAACGCATTGGAGTTGGCAGAAAAATTAAAAACGAACTTATTTTTTGCCCTCACCAGCCAGGCAAGTTCCGAACCAAAAATTACATCACTCATTTTAGTGGTGCTGTTGTCTGTGGTAACAATTAATTCGGCAGCAATGCCTTTCTTTTTTAATTTCTCCATCATCACATAAGCAAAATACTGGCTGGCCAGCCGGTTGCCATACAAACCGTTGTTGTGCCTTAAAATATAATAGACCCGTTTAATAAATTCATCATCGCTTATATCATAAGCCTCGCCCTTGCGTAAATAATATTCTGTCTGGCTTAAAAGCCCGGCAGTGTAGTTGGCCAGCAAATTATCCTGCGTAAGTTTTTTTCCGCCGCTTGCATCCATTTTTTCATAAATGCGGTTTACTTTTTTTGCCAGCTCTTCGGGAGTGATTGATTTTTTTAATTCGCCCCTGTCGCTGATAAACAAATCTTCGGCATTATTATTTTTGGAATAAATAATCTGGAATTTAACCATGGGCAACACCATGTATTCATTTACCCAACGGGTATCTTTTATTTTTTCCCTGTCCCTGTCCTGCCAGGTAAAAGTTTTGTATCCGTTTGAAGATCCTTCAATAAATTCGGGGGCGCCATTAATAGATTTACTGTTTACATAACTTTTATCGTCGGTATCAATTTCAAACTTCTGGCTTACCACCGGGTAACCACGGTGACATAAATAATAAACCGGGTCAAACTCGAGTGAATTCATTTTGGCAACATCGTTGTCGTTAAAAACAGTGTACGCATAATCAATAATATCGCCAGGCTCTAAATTTGAAACTGCCAGCTTATAATAAATATTTTCGCTCTTGGTTTTATTTTTTATGGTACTTTGTTTTTCAAAATAAGGAGTAAACATAGATGGCACATCATCATTGTCTTCTACAAACACTGCTGTTAATAATGAAACGGTATCAACCATGCCATCGGGCTTTATGATGTGCAATCCAAAGCCATCGTACTCATGCCCTCGCCTGAAATAAAATTCAGAAAAACTGTTTACAGCATCCTTGTCCATCAGTTTTATTTTGCGTCTTGCAGTTTCATACACATTCAGTTTATCGGCGCCCGAGCCTTTGTCAAAAACAAATTTTACTTTTTGTGCGATAATTACACCAGAAAACCCCGACCATTTTTCAGGAACTTTACTGTTGCCGAAATCTGCATCGCCGTCTTTCCACACAGCATCTATATTAGTCTGTAGTTTTACGGCAGCATCTTCTTTAATGGTTTGAGCAAACAAATTGCCTCCCAAGCAAATTGCAACCGATAAAACATATAGTTTATAAAAATTTCTTTTCATTGTATTAATTTTTGGCAGGGGTTTTTACGGCCGGTTTGGTTGCTGCCGGTTTTGGTGTAACAGGTTTTGTAACGGCAGGCTTTGTTGTGGTTGTTACCGGTTTAACAGGCGTTTCTTTTGGCGCAACATAATTGGGATCTTTTTCCACCATCACAATATTGTTGTTGAAGTCTTTTAATTTTTTCAGAAAATCTTTCCAGTTGACAAAATCATTTTTCTTAACAGTGCCGGTTTTTATGCTCAGCGCTTTTTTCAAAATAATTTTACTGCCCGATTGGGTATAGCTCCCCGTAAAACCATAATCAGCAGCCTGCTGGTTAAAAGCTTCGGGCAAATCTTTTATTTTATAACCCGGTACATTCAGTTCAATTTCATCTTCCGCTACGTAAGTGCTGTTGAACTCATAAGGGTTCACCCTTTTATCATCGGGCATAAAGCCACTCAGTTTTCTTGGAAAAAAATCTATCCCGGCATACACTTCTTTATCATCCCTTATAATATTGTTGCTTAAATCAATATCGCCTTCAATCACCACCGGAATTTCACGGTTGCTTAAATCAGATGTTTTTAAATTGGTTACTGCAAGGTTATCATTTCCAAATTCAAGAATTTGCTGCAGTATTTCTTTTTTTCTGTCGCTGGGCAAATCCTGGAAGAACTGGTGAAAGCTGGTTCTCTCCTCGCCGCTGTAAGTAACTTTTAAATGACCTTTTAAAATATTATCGTTTAAAGAAAAAGATGCCTGTGTAAGAATTTTATTCTGATCCATTCCGGCCACCGGCACTTTTATTATCTGGTGGTCGGCACCTTTTCCAATCAGCGCTTCTTTGCCCTGTATGCGGTATGCATATTCACCCAGCGGAACATATTTTTCGGTGGCATCCAGAAAATATGTTTTGCCGCCAAGAAATAAAGTAGAGATGCAATGATTATCTACACAAAGCGAAGGAATCGTATAATCATAGGGAATGTGTTTGGTGCCAATCCATGTCATGTGAGAATCAAAGCCGGCAAGCTTCAGCATTTCTGTAAGCAGGTTGGCCATGCCTTTGCAGTCGCCATATTTATTTTTAAAAACTTCCTGCACCGTTTGTGGCACAAAGCCGGCATAGCCATCTTCAAAAGCGATGTAACGGATATTATCCTGCACCCAGTAAAAAACAGCTTTCACTTTTTCTATGTCGCTGCTTTTGCCACGAACCAGTTCATCCGCTTTGCTTTTTAATGTGGTTGTCTGGTTATTGCATTTGCTGTAAAGCAACTGATACCAATTATACAAATCAGCAGAACTTTGAAATCCTTTTTGCTGTTTGCCATCTGCATCAAAAGATTTTACCAGCACAATAACATGCGGAAAAGTGTAACCAATGGGCAGTGCATTTTCTTCGCTGTTCAGCGGCGGCAAATCTTTCATACGGAAAGTGTACACCGTTTTCTTGCCTTCTGTTTCGGTGCTTTTGGTAATGCTGTAACCTGCAAAATTTATTTCCCTTAAATCTAATTGAATATAAGAAGGAACTTTAAAGCGGATAATTTTTTCGCTGGTGGCATAATTGCTGTGAAACAAAACACGGGTTAAATATTTGGCATCATTAATTTTCTTTTCAACTTCCACCATGGCGCCCATGCCCATTTTTGGAATTACGATATTGTAAAACTGAACACGGCTGTCATCATAAAAAATATCGCCGCTGGTAGCAGATTTATCTATTACCTTATTGCTTTTGTAATTAAAAAACGAATTACCCGATTTGTATGACTGCTTCATTTTGGTGATAGAAGAAAACTTGTCATAATATTCTCCGTACTGAACCATGGTTGCTTCTCTTAAAGAAATGAACTGTATTTTCTGGTTCATTACCGCAGTTACCACCGGTCCATTGCCATCTCCTTTGCCAATGTCAAGGTCGTATTCTTCCACATCCAAAACCACGGCAGAACGTTCATCGGGATATTTTCTTTTGAGGCGGTAAGCCATTGCTTCGTCATCGTCACTTACCTGTGCTTTTATTTCGGGAAATAAAAATAAAAAGACAGCCAATAAAACCAGTATGCATTTTTTCATGTACAAATTATTAATGGATAAAAGTATTGAAAAAACATCTTACCCCGGTATTCGGGTGATGCTTTTATCCGTTTATATATTTCTTTTGCTCTGCCGCCATTTTTTTTGCATCTTCAACGCTCAAAATTTATGTAATGAAAATATCTAAATCCTTTTTGGGTCTCTTGTTAATCATCACCAGCAATGTGAATGGACAAAAAATTGCTGCCGATCTGTTTAAAAATTTAAAACCCCGTAGCATTGGGCCCGCCGGCATGAGTGGCAGGGTTACTTCAATAGATGCGTTACAATCTAATCCCAACATTATTTACTTAGGTACTGCAAGCGGCGGTGTTTGGAAAACAGAAAACAGCGGCGCTAAATGGGAACCCATTTTTGATGATCAGCCCATTTTAAATATTGGCGCAGTTGCTGTGCAGCAAAGCAACCCCTCGGTGTTATGGGTTGGCACCGGCGAAGGAAACCCACGCAATTCGATAAACCTTGGTGGCGGCATTTATAAAAGTATGGACGGAGGCAAAAGCTGGAAGATGCTTGGCCTAGAGAAAACAAAAAATATTCACCGCATTATTATTGATCCCGTAAATCCAAATACTGTTTACGCAGCGGCAATTGGCAACCCTTATGCCGAACATCCGGAAAGAGGTGTTTATAAAACCACCGATGGCGGCGATACATGGAATTTGATTTTGCATACCAACGATACCAGCGGCTGCGGCGATTTGGTAATGGATCCATCTAACCCAAATAAATTAATTGCTGCCATGTGGCAGCACAAGAGAACACCTTACAGTTTTAAAAGCGGCGGCTCAGGCAGCGGTTTGTATATAACGGTTGACGGAGGAAAAAACTGGAAAAAATTAAGTAAGGAAGATGGAATACCGGAAGGTAACCTGGGAAGAGTTGGACTCACAATTTCTTACAATGAACCCCAAAGAATGTATGCAATGATAGAAGCCACAAAAAACGGGTTATACAAATCGGATGATGGCGGGTTTAAATGGGAACTTGTTAACAGCAATAAAGATGATGTTACCAACCGGGCTTTTTATTTTCAGGATATAAGAGTGGACCCTAAAAACGAAAACCGCCTTTATAATATTACCCAGATAATTTCAATGAGCGAAGATGGCGGCAAAACTTTTAAAACTGTTATTCCTTACAGGGGTATTCATCCCGATCATCATGCATTCTGGATTAATCCGCTTGACCCCAATTTAATTATTGACGGAAATGATGGTGGTATTGGTATCAGCAGGGACAGAGGAAGAAACTGGATTTTCAGTGAACAGATTCCTGTGGGGCAGTTTTACCATATTAGTACAGATAATAAAACGCCTTACAATGTAATGGGCGGCATGCAGGACAACGGAAGCTGGCGGGGACCAGCTTATAGCTGGAAAAGCGGCGGTATCAGAAATTTTTATTGGGAGAATGTTGGCGGTGGCGATGGTTTTGATGTGTCGCCCGACCCGGATAATAACGACTGGGTTTATTCAATGAGCCAGGGCGGCGAACTGGGTAAACAAAATGTGGTTACCGGCGAGGGAATGCAACTGAAGCCGCCGGCTACTGATGTAAAAACAAGATTACGCTTTAACTGGAACGCCGCTTTTGCACAGGATGCTTTTGACAACAAAACAATTTATTACGGCAGCCAGTTTGTTCACAAAAGCAGCAACAAGGGATTAACATGGGAAACCATTTCGCCTGACTTAAGTACCAACGATACGGCGCAGCAAAAACAGGATGAAAACGGCGGATTAAGCGTTGATATTACCGGAGCCGAAAATTACAATACCATTATTTGTATAGAACCATCGGCAAAAGATAAAAATGTTTTGTGGGCCGGCACCGATGATGGTAATGTGCAACTGACAAAAGACGGAGGTAAAACATGGACAAATTTCAGGGGCAAAATTCCGGGAATGCCGGTGGGTGCATGGGTGCCGCAAATAAGGGCAAGCCGTTACAATGCCGCAGAAGCATTTATTGTTTGTAATGATTACCGCCGGGGCGATATGAAGCCTTATATCTTTCGCACAAAAAACTTTGGGCAAACATGGGAAAGAATGATTGATGAAAACAAAGTGAAGGGATATGCACTGTGCATGATACAAGATCCGGCGGAACCCAATTTAATTTTTGTTGGAACAGAGCAGGGCCTTTGGATAAGTTTTGACAATGGCGGCAGTTTTCAGCAATGGAAAAATGATTACCCATCTGTTTCCACTTATGATTTAGCTATTCAGGAAAGAGAAGCAGATTTGTGCATAGCCACTTTTGGCAGGGCCATTTATATACTGGATGATATTCGCCCTTTAAGAAAGCTGGCGGCAAACAATGGAAATAAATTTACAAAAAAGCTTACTGTATTTGAAGCGCCGGTTGCCATCAATGCCAGCAGAAGAACGCCACCCGGTTACCAATGGAGCACCTGGGGTTTGTATGAAGGGCAAAACAGAACTACGAATGCTGAGTATTCTTTTTTTGTTGCCGCCAAAGACAAAGCAGATACTTCATCAAAAAGTAAAACAGACTCAGCCACAGTAAAAATTTATAACAGCGTCGGCGAAAACATCCGCACCATGAAAATAAAAATTGACAGCGGCTTAAACAGGAATTACTGGGGTTACGAAATGAAAGGAACAAGAAGCCCGGGTTCGGCCAAACCAAAACCCAACAGCCCCGAACCTGTTTTATTTGGGCTGGATGTTTATCCCGGAACTTATAAACTTGTAATAAAACTAGGCAACGATTCAGATTCAACAATGATTGTGGTTAAAGATGATCCGGATGTGCCAACAAATAAAGAAGTATATGATGCAAAGATGGCCTGGCTGAAACGGATTGATAAAAGCAATGCAAGGCTTACAGCAATAACCGACCGCCTTACAGAAGCAGAAGAAACCATTGCAAAAGTGGAGGCACAGCTTAAAAATGTAGAAGGAAAAGAATCGGACACTTTAAGAAAAGTTAGCAAGGCTATGACAGACTCTGTAAAAAACATACGCAACTTTATTTTTGGCAAGCCGCAGGAAAAACAAGGTTACGGAACGCCTTACGAGATTACAGTTAGCGAAAAGATTGGCAATGCAAGGGGTGAAGTGCTGGGCAAAATCAAAATACCCGATGCACAGGAAGAAAAACTGATGGCAATTGCAGAAACACTGGTTGCGGAACTGGTTAAAAGAACAAATAATTTCTTTAACGGTAAATGGAAAGATTATCAAAAGCAGGCGGAAGCTATGCCAATGAAAATGTTTAAGGAGTATAAGGAAGTGGAGTAAAGACATTTTTTATTTTCATATCAAACCCGGCGAACAAAGATGTATCACCGGGTTTTTGTTTATCCCCCTTTAAAAATTACTTTTGCCCCTTAATTACTGTTTATGAGTTCTCCCAAACTGAGCCAGCTTGCAAGCACATTGATAGGTTCCGAGATTGTAAAACTTGGCAACGAGATTAAAGAAAGAATGCGCCTGGGCGAACGGATTTATAATTTCACCATTGGCGATTTTGATTCTTCTATTTTTCCCATACCCAAAGAATTAGAAAACGAAATTATTGCAGCCTATAAAAACGGGTTCACTACTTATCCGCCTGCAGAAGGTAATTTAGATTTGCGCCAGGCGGTTTCCAATTTTATAAAAAACTGGCAGGAACTTGAGTTTTCTACCAACGAAATTTTAATAGCATCAGGAGGCAGGCCGCTTATTTATTCTTTGTACAAAACATTAATTGATAAAGGCGACAAAGTAATTTATGCTGTGCCAAGCTGGAACAACAATCACTATACACATCTTTGTGAAGGTGAGCATGTGATGATAGAAGCAACTGCAGAAAATAATTTTATGCCGCTTGCTGCTGACATTGCACCGCATTTAAAAGGAGCAACATTGCTGGCTTTGTGTTCGCCTCAAAACCCATCGGGCACCACCTTCAGCAAAGAAGAACTTGAAAAAATATGCGACCTGGTGATTGCAGAAAACAACAGCCGCAGCGCCGATGAAAAAAAAATTTATATCTTTTTTGACCAGATGTACTGGACACTTACTTATGGTGATATACAACATTACAATCCTGTTTCACTGAGGCCACAATTAAAAGAATACACTGTTTTTATTGATGCCATCAGCAAAGTGTTTGCTGCCACCGGCATAAGGGTTGGCTGGGCAAGCGGCCCTGCGTTTATCATTGCAAAAATGAAAGCCATATTATCGCACATGGGCGCATGGGCACCAATGGCAGAGCAAAAAGCGGTTGCCGTTTTTTTACCGCAGACAGATGCAATAAACAATTACCTCATTCATTTTAAAAAACAAATTGAAGAACGCCTTCGCCGTATTTATGCCGGGTTGATGCAATTGAAGCAGGAAGGTTTTTCAGTTGATGCTATTTCGCCGCAGGCCGCTATTTATCTTACCATACAAATAAACTTAGTTGGAAAAACAACAGCCGCAGGACGGCTATTAAATACCCAGGCAGATGTAACAGATTATTTACTGAGCGAAGCAAAATTAGCGGTGGTACCTTTTTATGCATTTGGCGCAAGCCGCAGCAGCAGTTGGTACCGCTTAAGTGTTGGAACCTGTAAACTGGATGAGATTGATGAAGTGCTGGGGATGCTGAAAGCAGCGCTGGAGAAACTGAGTTAGTTTTTGCAATTCAAAAACACAAAAGGCTTTAACTCTCTCTGGCGGAAAATAGTACGAAGATGATTGGGCTTACTGGAAACCCGGTATTTATTTACATTGATTATTTCGTGAGCTACGATGAGGTTTTCAACCTGCTCAACATTGTAGAGTAATTCATGCAACATTTCCACCTGATGCTCCATTGCCTGCGGAGTCAGTAATTCCTGTTTAAGCAAAACCAATAAATCCCGGTTTGGCCTGTTCATGGCTTTTTTGTTTGATGCTGCTTAGTAACCTACAAAACCATTTTTTGCCGGGCATCCGCATTGGCCCTTCTTGCTGGAAGAACATCCGGTTGCCGCTAAACTGATTGTGATTACGAGCAGTATTGTTATTTTAATGAAACGTTGCATATTAGAGAATATAAAATTAAACTATTTTCACAAATATTTATTGTCTCATTTTGACAAACGGCGAAAACTTTAACACTGCTCACCGCCCCAAAAAGGTGTTGCTGGCTCCATTAGACTGGGGTCTGGGCCATGCAACACGTTGTATTCCCATTATAAAAGAACTGTTTGCACAGGGCTGCGATGTATTGATTGCTGCAGAAGGCGCAACAGAAGCATTGCTAAAAAAAGAATTCCCTGCATTAACTTTTTTGTCGTTGCAAGGCTACAACATTACATACAGCCGAAGCAAATTCTGGCTGCCGCTAAAAATGCTGCTGCAGTTTCCCAAATTACTTTCTGTTATTTACAAAGAACAAAACTGGTTAAAAAAAACAGCAGAGCAGCATAAGATTGATATGATAATTACCGATAACCGGATGGGATTTTATCATTCAACCATTCCATCTGTTTACATTACTCACCAGTTAACAATAAAAACCGCCAACCGCTTTACAGAATGGCTGGCGCAAAAAATTCATTACCGCTACATAAATAAATTTACCGAATGCTGGGTGCCGGATGCCGAAGGCAACAACAATCTTGCAGGCGAATTATCGCATGCCAAAAAATTACCGCATACAGCTATTAAATATCTGGGCGCTTTATCAAGATTTGAAAAAATGGAAGCAGAAAAAATGTATGATTTGCTTGTAATCATTTCGGGCCCGGAACCGCAGCGTACAATTTTTGAAGAGCTGCTATTGAACCAACTGAAAAATTTTAATGACAAGGTATTATTTGTAAGAGGGCTTCCGGGCAATGCTGAAATAAAAGAATTCAGCAATCCATTAATTGAAATTCAAAACCATCTTTCTGCCGCCGAACTTAATAAAGCAATACTGCAATCCAATTTAGTAATCAGCCGCAGTGGTTATACAACAGTGATGGATTTAAATAAGCTGCAGCAAAAAGCAATTTTAGTTGCTACGCCGGGCCAGACAGAACAGGAATACCTTGCTGAATATTTAATGGATAAGAAAATGTTTTACAGTGTAAATCAAAAACAATTTTTATTAAATGAAGCAGTAGCCAAATCAAATAGTTTCCCGTTTATTTTTTCAATAGAAAATAAAACAAGCTATAAAGAAATAATTAAGGACTTCATCAAAAATAATCTGTGAAAAGCAGCTTTATCAGCGTTTCTATCCTTCACATAAAAATTTATAACCACGCCACAATATTTTCAAATCGGTTGAAACCGAATAACCACTTGCATACCATTCGTCAGAAACAAACAGGCTTTCTTCTGGAATTGTATTTTTAAATTTTGTAAGAGAAGTTGAAGTAAGTATTCCCTGTTTAATAAGCGGTAAATTTTTTGCAGGCGAAGCATAACCTACCCAGGTTTTTTTTCTAATCAAAACAGCAAAAACATTTTTAAAGAACAGCAAAGGTTTTTTTTGCAGGATGAAATGAACAGGAAAACTGAGGATAAATAAAATGGAGATTACAATATCAGCAAAAGCTTTGTTCCTTTTATTTACAGGCAAATCAATAGGGTATTTTTTTTCGGAAGAAACATAATCGCCGCTGATGTTTTTGCCGTCGCTGCCAACAATGCTGCTGCTGCCACCGGCGTGAAACTTATAACGCATTTTTGCCGGCGACTGTTTCACCAGCCCGATTATTTCTTTAAAACTTAACCCATCCTGGCAAAAAACTACTTCTTTTACAGAATATGTTTTTACCAACTGCTGCAATTGGTTTATTGTTCCCAATGCATTTACCGAATCTCCTTCATTATTATTTACCCTGCCAAGCACCCTTTCCTGCATGCCTGCTTTTTGCATTAATTCTTTTACGGTTGCAAAATCTTTTTCGCTTGCCACAACAATTGTTTGCCGTATTTCTCCTTCTTCATCATCAGCCTGCAGCAGTTTCCATTTAACAAACAACCAGCGCAGGAGACTCATAAAAACAAATGCCATTGCAATACCAAAAACCAAAATCCCTCTCGAAAAACGATAAGCTTCGGGCAACAAAGCATAACCACTTAATAATATCAGCGACGCAAAAAAAGTGGAGCGGTTCAGTTGCGATTGTTTATAACCCCTGTCATACAACCCCGAAAAATAAGCAACTACTAAAAAGATAAAAGTAAAAACAGGGAAAGCAATGGTAAGCATCTCCGGCGAATAATTTACTTCCTGCCTTATGTATTTGCTCCACAAAAATTTTATAATCCAGAAACTCGTTAAAATAATTCCGGCATCCAGCAATGGCAGGCCAATTTTTTTCAGCAACTTTCCCGTGGCTGATAAAAGCGCTCTTGTAAGGATGGCAAACTGCACTAAAAAATTAAACAGCCCGGCTCTGGTTCCGCTGTAATGCTTTTTTACAAAAAGACTCATGGCTTTGTAAAACATCCGCACATAATTCAGGCTTCCTTTTTTGGTGCTTTCGCCTTTAAAATGAATGATACTGCTTCCGGCAAAATAATAGTTCTTGTAGCCTGACTTTTGAATGCGGTAACTTAAATCAACATCTTCACCATACATAAAAAACTGTTCGTCAAAACCGGTCACTTTATCTAAAACATTTTTTGGCATCATAATAAATGCGCCTGCCAGCACATCTACTTCATGATTTTCATTTTCGGACAAATGCCCCAAATGATATTTAGCAAATAATTTTGAACGGGGAAATAATCTTGTTAAACCGCTTAGCTTAAATAATGAAGTTAAAGGAGACGGAAAAGCCCGTTTGCTTTCTTTTAAAAATTTACCAGCGCCGTCAATCATGTGTATGCCCAATGCGCCGGCGTCCTTATTCAACTGAAAAAAACGCAGACAGTTTTCAAAGCAGTCTTCGGGCACAATCGTATCAGGGTTTAAAAACAAAACATAATCTCCTTTTGCCAGAGCAATGGCCTGGTTATTGGCTTTGCCAAATCCAAGGTTCTCTTTGTTCCATATAAAATTTACAGCAGGAAATTTACCTGTAAAAAATGTTTCGCTGCCATCGGTTGAATTATTATCTATCACAAAAATTTCGGCCTCCATATTTTTTACAGCCATCATCACCGAACAAAGGCATTGCTCTAAAAAATATTTTACGTTATAATTTACTATGATAACAGACAATTGCATTCGGGCAAATTTACAATCTAATATCTGCAATCGTAAACGGTATGTTATCTTTGCGCCATGCTAAAAACTACACTGCTGAATGCAACAGAAGCCGGGGCAAAGGAACTAAGGCGCTACTTTAATAACGCCGATTTAAAGATAAGTAATAAAGAAGGCGTTAATAACTGGGTTACCGAAGCCGATCATGCTTCTGAAAAAGCAATTATTGATGTTATTAAAGCGGATTTCCCCGATCATTTTATTTTAAGCGAAGAAACAGGGGAAATAAAAACAGATAGCGAATACAAATGGATTATCGACCCTATTGACGGCACTATTAATTTTGCCAGCGGCATTCCAATTTGTGCGGTAAGTATTGGGCTGGAAAAAAACGGGGAGATGATCTTTGGGGCGGTGTACAACCCTTTTATCGAAGAAATGTTTTTTGCTCAGCGGGGTTTTGGCGCTTCGCTGAATGGTAAAAAAATAAATGTAAGCCAGAAGAAAGAAGTGCTGCACAGTTGTTTGGTTACCGGCTTTCCTTACACTTATTTAGATGCTCCCAACGGGCCGTTGCAGGTGTTTGAACGGTTCATACGAAAGGGTGTTCCTGTGCGAAGGCTGGGAAGTGCAGCAATAGATTTGTGCTGGGTGGCTGCCGGAAGGTTTGAAGGTTTTTATGAACACAAACTGAGTGCATGGGACAGCGCCGCCGGGTTTTTAATAGTGGAAGAAGCCGGTGGAAAAGTTACCGACTTTGATGGCAATTATTATTCGCCCTACCAGCCGCATATTGTGGCAACAAACGGGTTTATACATGAAGAACTGCTGGATGTGATTAGTAAGAAAAAGGAACTATAAATTGCAGATTTTAGATTAACGATTTCAGATTTCATTAAATTCAATCAGTATAATTTTTCTTTAGCTGTAAAATGTCCATAGACAAATTTGACATAATGAAACGATTGAAAGCACTTGCTGTGAACACAGGAAAGCTTTGTTTGCAGATGCCTTACAATATTGTAAACAAAACCTATATCGGACAGATTGTAAGATGTTCAAGTTCTGCATCTGCAAATTACAGGGCAGCATGCAGGGGAAAATCGAAGCCGGATTTTGTAAATAAGCTGAGAATTGTAGAAGAAGAGCTTGATGAAACCATGCATTTTTATGAACTACTTGCTGAGTTTAACGAGGATTTTAAAATTGAATTGAGAGATAATTATAAAGAAGCAAACGAATTGCTTGCAATTATTGTTTCTTCTATTAACACAACAATAAAAAATATGTCTGCCGAAAAGGAAAAAGGCAACAAGCCGAAAACAAATCCCAAATCTGCAATCTAAAATCTGAAATTGAATTATGGAAGAGAGAACAGAAATAACATCGCTGGGAGAATTTGGTTTGATAGACCATCTTACAGCGAACAACGAAACAAAAAATGCTTCTACCATTTTAAGTGTGGGCGATGATGCCGCAGTGATTGACCATTTCGGCAGGCAAACTGTAGTTACTACCGATTTGCTGGTAGAAGGAATTCACTTTGATTTGATGTATACCCCCTTAAAACATCTGGGCTATAAAAGTGTGGTGGTAAACCTCAGCGATATTTATGCAATGAACGCAACACCTACACAAATTGTGGTAAGCATTGCCATCAGCAATAAATTTAGTGTGGAGGCGCTGGATGAATTTTATGATGGTATTTATGCAGCCTGCGATAAATACGGTGTTGATTTGGTGGGTGGCGATACTACCACATCGCAAAGAGGATTTGTAATCAGCATTACTGCCATTGGCGAAGCGGCACCTGATAAATATGTGAAGCGGGATGGTGCTGGTAAAAACGATTTGATTTGTGTAAGCGGCGATCTGGGCGGTGCTTTCTTAGGATTAACTATTTTAGAAAGAGAGAAAAAGATTTTTGAAGAAACCGGTGCCCAACCCGACCTGGAAAACCAGGCATATATTGTTGGCCGCTTATTAAAGCCCGAAGCAAGAAAAGATGTGATTGAATATTTTGCAGCGCATGAAATTGTACCCACCAGCATGATTGACATCAGCGACGGGCTGAGCAGCGAACTGCTGCACATTTGCAAACAAAGCAACAGCGGCTGTGTTATTTACGAAGACAAACTGCCCATTAATGAAGATGCCAAAGCATTTGCTTATAAGCTGGAGCTTGACCCTACCGCCTGTGCATTAAGCGGCGGCGAAGATTATGAACTGCTGTTTACTGTAAAACAGGCCGACCATGAAAAAATAATGGCCAACAATGGCTTTAGCATCATTGGTTATGTTACGGAACCATCAGAAGGAAAAACAATTATTACCCGTGGTGGAAACAAACACGAGCTGGTGGCGCAGGGCTGGAACCATTTGAAATGATTATTCCTGCAAAAATTCATACATATCCATTTGCAGCTTTTTATATTTCTTAAACTCTTTTGAAAAATTGGGATTCCATTTTACAGGAGCATAATTTTTTAAAAGAATAAAGAAACCAGAAGTTTGTACTTCCTGCAAACCAAACGGGGCATTTTTTATAACTATTCCCGGGCTTATATTTTTAAATATTTTTTTGCAGCCTGTGATATTGTTAAAAGTTTTTACAGCAGGCAAATTGTAAGAGAAGCAACTGTCTGCTGGTATTGTGTTGTCATATTCGTATTCTACCAGGCTGTCAACTTTTTTTTCATTTGGATAAAGTACCAGTTTCTTTTTTAAATCAATAATTATTCTTGAATTGGATGCGGAAAAATTTATTGAGCTGTTTGGCAAATTACTTCCTGCCAGATAACCTGCTACATCAATATACCTGCTGTTGCATTTTAGTTTGTAAACTATACTTACCGACATTGGGATAATCCCTTTAAGATTGTTTTTTATTGCGCTGTCTTTTTATGATTTCCCCGGTGTATTAAACAGATAGCAGGAATATTCTGCCTGGTAGGCTTGTGAAAATATCTTTAAGGTTGCGGATAAAAAAAGAAATATGAACAAAGCGATTCTCATAAAAGTTTGATTTAATAAAACCTGTCCAGAAGTTTATAAATTGTTGTCTAATTTTAAAGTTAAACTTTTAAACCACTTTTTATAAAACCGTATGATTGCCTGTTGTGTTTCTTATTTCCAAGTATCTGCAAGAAAATAATTTAAGTTTGTGGATTGCTTACATAAAATAATTTTTTTTTCATGATTTGTCAATGAAACAATTTTTTGAAGTATCAATTATATACAACAAGTCCTCTAATGTTTTGAAATCATTAAACTGTCAACAATCCTCTGTGTAATTTTATAATCCGCAAAAATCAGCGTTGTATCTGCAAATAAGTAATGAGTAGCATATTTGTCTTTTTTAAAAAACATAAAAGGATCAATTTCCCTGCCTAGTTTTGCTTGTGATTTTGTCATATTTGATCCATAAATTTTATTTTTTAACACATAGACAGGCTTGTTGTATTCACTTTGCGAAATTATATCTTTAATAAATTTAAGGTCATAGCTTATTGCAATTATTATACATTTTAATTGTCCTCTTTTTTCATCTTCAATTTTTTTTATTTTGGTAAAATATTCCGGATAACTTGTTGGACACCATGGCGCCCAAAAATAAACCCATGTATACTTTTTTAATTTACACACCTCAATAATATCCTTTGCTTCTATTTCACTAACAAAAAATTCATTTTTATAGTCAACAACCGAATCAATATCATCTAATGAAAATTGTTGAATAAACTGACCTTTATCTTTATTACTAACTCCCTTATAGTTATTATTGTTAATAACACGGCATGAACTTAATAATATTAAAAAAGCCAGCATTTTCATTTTTAGTAAAGTAAAAGAGGGCCGGTTTTGTTACCAGCCCGTTTTAATTAAAATACAGTGATTGGAATTTCAACTTTGCCATATAGATGATTTGAAAAATCAATATTATATGAACCGGTTTGCATAAGAATTCCATTTACTCCGAGGGCATTTAACAAATCAGAATCCATACTCCAATTATTATATCCTGAATCTATAATAATTGTAGTTCCATCAGATTTATCATAATCCTCTTTAAAAATTAAAACAATCTTTGTTTTATTTTCAACAAAAAACACCTCAGTTGCAGGTGTTCTACCCCCTGCAAAAAAATCAATGTATGCCGGCGATAAGGGATTGATACAAGTTTTCTTTTTTTTCTTTTTTCCTAAGCAAAGGCTCATCTGATGATTGCAATCATACCTTGGTCTGTAGAGTCTAATCCAGGCACCAATACCTCCGGGATTAGGATCAACATTGTTTGGTATTGGTCCATATACATTAGCATCATAGGTATCGTCGTCGCATTCATCTGAAACATAACGAGGAGAAATGTTTTATTTTACCTGCGAAAATTCATCTTTTTCAACTTTATTGCAAGAAACAGTATAAAACAGAATTAATGAAACTAATAATTTTTTCATTTTCATAATTTTTTAAAATTATGCTTACTTAACTACGGCATCGGCATATCCGTATCATTGGCCTTTGATGATGTAAAAATGAAAAATGCTTTTTTGCTAACAAAATTTTTACACTAAACTTTGTTTATTCTCAGAATAACTTTTTTATATTTGTTTTGTAAAAAATTTAAACACCAACACCAACACCAACACCAACACCAACACCAACACCAACACCAACACCATGAAAGCAAATCAATCCAAAAAGGTAAGAAAGGTTTTGATTGGTAAGCACATTAAACACTGGCGGGCAGTAAAGGAAATAAAATTACAAACCCTGGCCGAAGCCATTGGCATTACAAAAGCAGCCATGAGCAATATTGAAAATGATGTTACTGAACCAAACCTGGGCCGCATGGAAGCTATTGCTGATGCACTTGGTATTACTGTTGCGGAACTATTAACAGACCCTTTTGATAAGCTGAATAAAACCGCCTGAGCAGGTTAATTCTTATTCCCCCATACCAATCTACCCCTTAACTTCGTTTGCTATTAAAACAGGCAATGAATAGAGTAAGGCAAATATTTTTTCTGGTTTCTGTCATCGTTCTTTGTTCCTGTGCATCCACAAAAAAAAATTATAACCCCGATAAAAAATATTTCCGCCGGCAATTACAGCAGGATTATACCATACTGAGGAATATTCTTGAAAAAAAACACCCCTCTGTTTACTGGTACACATCAAGGGACAGCATGAACATGTACTTTGATAAATACTATGCTGCCATTGAAGACAGCATGACGGAGCAACAGTTTGGCTGGAAAATTCTGGCACAGATTACTGAAAAACTCCACTGCGGCCACACCAGCTTTGGCATGAGCAAGGCATATAACAAGTGGGTGAATAATAAAAGGTTCCCGGCATTTCCATTGTTTTTAAAAGTATGGAACGATACAATGGTGGTTACCGCCAATCTCAACCGCAAAGATTCTATATTAAAAAGAGAAACATTTATAACCGGCATCAACGGCTGGAAAAACAAAGGCCTGGTTGAGCACATGTTTGGTTACATGACGGAGGACGGAATAGCAAACAATGTAAACTATTCACGCCTTAGCAATAATTTTCCTTACTATCACCGCAATATTTTTGGTTATTATAAAGAATACAGTGTAAAATATCTTGACAGCGCCGGCATGGAAAGAATTGCAAAGGTTCCTTTGTATGAATGGCCGAAAGACACTACAAAAAGAACAAGAATTATTCCGCTGGTAAAAAAACCAAAAGATGAAAGGCGGAAAGAAATATTACAATCGCTGCGGTCAATGAAATTTGACTCAGCAAATAATACAGCAGTTATTACGCTCAATACTTTCAGCAAAGGAAAGCTCCGCAAATTTTTTCGTCAGTCGTTTAAAAAGGTAAGAAAAGAAGGCATTAAAAATGTAGTGCTTGATTTACGCAGCAATGGCGGCGGCAAAATGGAATTGTCAACACTGCTTACAAAATATGTTAGCAGGCGGGCATTTAAAATTGCCGACACTTCTTTTGCCGTTGCAAAAAGCCTCGGCAGATATACAAAATATGTAAAAGGAAAAATGCTGAATAATCTTGGTTTATTTTTCTTTACCAAAAAGAGAGCAGATGGTTTATATCATTTTGGAATGTGGGAACGAAAAACATTTCATCCCAAAACAAAGAATCATTTTGGCGGCGATTTATATGTGCTTACCAACGGGCCAACTTTTTCGGCATCGGCATTATTTTGCAATGATGTAAAAGGACAGCCGGGTATAACATTGGTGGGGGAAGAAACCGGCGGCGGCTGGCACGGAAACAGCGGCATTATGATTCCGGACATTACATTGCCCAATACACATTTACGGGTAAGGCTTCCTTTGTTTCGGCTTGTTCAGTCCAATCATGTGCCTAAAAACGGGCATGGAGTGATGCCGGATATATATGTAGGAACAAACTATGATGCACTGATAAAAGGCTATGATAAAAAAATGCAGGTGGTGATGGAATTAATCAGGAATAAGAAAGCAATTAAACAATATTAAAATCATCTGCATCATTTAAAAAAGGAAATTTCTTCCGCACTTCTTCCAGCTTTTCTTTTTCCAAAGCAATCGTAAAAACATCTTCTTCATCTGCCATGTGATACAGCACTTCTCCCAGCGGATCAATCACCAGGCTGTTGCCACTGTGATAAATATTATTGCCATCGCTGCCCACACGGTTTACGCCAACAACATAGCATTGATTTTCTATTGCCCTTGCACACAGCAAATTTTTCCATGCATGGCTTCTTCTTTCGGGCCAGTTGGCAACATAAATAAGTACATCATATTCGGCGCCTGCATCCTTTTGTTGCTGGCGGCTCCAAACCGGGAAACGCAAATCATAACAAACCTGTAAATTTATTTTCCATCCTTTTACAGAAGCAATCAGCCGTTTGTTTCCGGGGCTGTAATGTTTGTCTTCTTCGGCATAAGCAAACAAATGGCGCTTATCATAAGTACCGTATTGTCCATTGGGCAGCATCCATATAAGCCGGTTGAAAAATTTCCCCTCTTCTTTAATCATTAAACTTCCTGTAAGAATGATTCCGTTTTCACTGCTCATTCTTTTCATCCATTCCACCGATTCATCTTCCATAGATTCTGCAAACAATTCAGGCTTCATGCTAAAACCTGTGCTGAACATTTCGGGCAGTATTACAATTTCTGTTTTGTCTTCTATTGCTTTTATCTTTTGCTCTAGCAAATGAAGATTTGTTGCTTTGTCTTCCCAGGCAAGATTGGTTTGTATGGTGGTGATGGCGAGTGTGGGCATGAGAATTATATTGAAACAGAGTTATTTTTCAGCCAGTCAACAATTTGTTCAAACTTTTTTTCGCCGGTGGAGATTTTTATGATGAAACTATATAAGTCGTTTTCATTGGCAGTAAGGGCAATATTATATTCAAATAGTAATGTTACCATTCCCAACATGCCAGTGCGTTTGTTACCATCTATGAAAGGGTGATTGATAACCAAACTTTCACCCAAAGCAGCAGCCTTTTCAATTGCAGTTGGATACAAATCTTCTCCACCAAAAGTTTGAAAAGGTCTTGCTAAAGCAGACTCTAAAAGCCCGGAATCTCTTATTCCCCTGGCTCCACTAAAATCTTCGATAGAGGCATCATGTAGTTTTAAAACATCTTCTAATAAAATCATTGGGCCAATTTTTGAAGCACATTTCCATATTGTTCCTTCACTTTATGATAATGCTGTGCAAGATTTAATGCTTTATCTTCTTTAGCAAAAGATATTTTTGCCAAATGTTCTAAGATCTCTTTTACTGCATTTGCATCTTCTAGTTTACTGATTTCATTAATGGCCGCTAATTTCATTTCTGCTATACTCATAACTTTAAATTTTATTACTCCAAATTTACAAAATCTATCCCATATTGTATTTGTAGCTTTGCGCCAAACGATTATTGTACATGAATAAATTAGGCAATTATATTACAGGCAAATGGATGGAAGGCGATGGCGAAGGAACAGTTTTATATAATGCAGTAAACGGCGATGCAATTGCTGCGGCCACATCAAAGGGGTTGGATTTTGAAGCCATACTTGATTATGGAAGAAAGGTTGGTAACCCTGCATTACGCAAAATGACCTTTCATGAAAGAGGGAATATGCTGAAAGCCCTGGCGTTTCAATTAAGAAATCATTTAGAAAAATTTTATGCCATCAGTTACCAGACCGGCGCCACCAAAGCAGATAGCTGGGTAGATATTGAAGGCGGCATCGGAAATCTTTTTGCTAATGCATCGCTGAGAAGAAAATTTCCGGATGAAGTTTTTTGTATAGATGGCGACAGCCATAATTTTAGCAAGAACAATAGTTTTATGGGAACACATATTCTTGTTCCCAAAGAAGGTGTGGCAGTTCATATCAATGCTTTTAATTTTCCTGTGTGGGGCATGCTGGAAAAAATTGCAGTGAATTTGCTGGCAGGAATGCCATGTATTGTAAAACCGGCAACAGTTACAAGCTACCTGACCGAAGCAGTGGTAAAAGAAATTATTGCCAGCAATATTTTACCAGAAGGTGCTTTGCAATTAATCTGCGGCAGTGCAGGCGATTTATTAGACCATGTAAATTCGCAGGACGTTGTTACGTTTACAGGAAGTGCTTCAACTGGGCTGCTGTTAAAATCTAACCTCAATATTTTAAGAGAGAACGTTCCGTTCAACATGGAAGCCGACAGCCTCAATTGTATTGTACTGGGCGATGATGTAACACCCGGTAAACCTGAGTGGGATATTTTTATAAAAGAAGTGCGGCGTGAAATGACATTAAAAGCCGGACAGCGCTGCACCGGGATAAGAAGAATTTTTGTGCCGGAAAATAAATTGGAAGATGTTTGGAAAGCAATTGCTGCAGCACTTGCTCAAACAACCATTGGCAATCCACTGAATGAGAAAGTAAGAATGGGCAGCCTTGCCGGAGAAACACAACGCAGTGAAGTAAAACAACAGGTACAAAAATTACTGGCTTCTTCACAAATTGTTTATGGTTCGCTTGATAGTGTTGAACTGATTGATGCCGATGCAAACAAAGGCGCATTTCTTTCTCCCATCTTATTAATGAACGAAAAACCATTTGCAACTAAAGCAGTTCATGAAGTGGAAGCTTTTGGTCCGGTGAGTACTATTATGCCATATAAAAATTTGGAGGAAGCAATTGTATTAAGCAAGCTCGGTAAAGGAAGTTTGTGTTCATCAATTGTAACAGCCGATTATAAAATTGCAAAACAATATGTTGTTAGTGCAGCCACACATCATGGAAGAATACTGGTGCTTAATAATGAATGTGCAAAAGAAAGTACAGGCCACGGCTCACCACTTCCATTATTGGTACATGGCGGCCCGGGCCGGGCCGGTGGTGGCGAAGAAATGGGAGGAATAAGGGGCGTTAAACATTATTTGCAACGCACTGCATTGCAGGGTTCGCCTTCAACCATAACAGCCATTACCAATGTTTACCAGCAATATGCAGCCGGAAAAGAACCGGGCAAACATCCCTTTAAAAAATATTTTGAAGAACTGGAAATTGGTGATCAGATCATCACAGAAAAAAGAACAATTACAAGTGAAGACATTGACAGGTTTGCAGACTTAAGCGGCGATCATTTTTATGCCCATATTAAAACAACCGACTTTGCCGGAACCATGTTTGAACAACAGGTAGCACATGGATATTTTATTATGAGCATTGCCGCAGGTTTATTTGTTGACAGTTACGAAAAAAATCCGGTCCTGTTAAACTATGGTATTGATGAACTCCGGTTTACAAAACCTGTTTATCCCGGCGCCGAAATTTATATACGGTTTACCTGCAAAGAAAAACTGCCGAATGATAAACGTGTTGTTGAAAAACCAGAAGACATGAAACGGGGAGATGATATTGACAAAGGCATTGTAAAGTGGCTGGTAGAATTTTTGGATGAAACAAATGAAATAACAGGTGTGGCAATCATACTTACAATGGTGGCAAAGAAACAGTAAATAATTTCAGAGCGTTTTTACAAAACGTTCTTCTCCGTTCATCAGCTCTTTTACAAAACCCATCTTTTTTATAAAACGCAGGTGTTGTTTGTTAAATACTTTTTGGTATACAATACGCTTTACCCCTTTTGCCAAAAGCAATTGTTTTTCTTTCTCAAAAATAAATGTGCCTACTTTATAGTCCCGGTATTTTTTTACAGTATAATTTATAGCCACTGTTGCATCGCCATTTTCTGAAACAGCAGCACTGAACATATTGGCAATAACAAGATCACGGAGTACAACAAAATTAAGATTACCCTGTATTGCTTCTGTTTTAAAACCAGGAAAATAAGCTTTAACATCACGGCTGTAAAAAGCAAGAAATTTATTAACTAGTTTTTCTTCTCCTTTAAATTCAATCAGGTCAAAATTTTCCTGCCGGCTGTATATTTTAATAAGATAATAAAGGTTGATGGTTAGCAGGATAGCATTGGTTAATAAAACCGGAACCGCACCAAGCACAATAGCGTAAGTAATAAAAGCAATATTCCCAAAAGTGTTAAACCAGCGAAACTTAAGATCATTGCTTACGAGCAGGGCAATAATTAATAACAAAGAAGCCAGGTAGCCAAAATAAAGAGCAATCAGCAGCATCAGAAAATTTTATTGCAAAGAAAAATTAATCTTTCCGTAACTGCCTCAACAAATTTAAATGCGGATGAAGCTTATCTATAGTATCCTTTTGTAAAAACTGCTTGAGGTGTTTACAAAAATGGCTGTAGTCATAATAACCATAACTGGCATAATCAAAATCTCGGGGCGATGTTGCCAGCTGCTGCACCGCCTTGCGGATTCTCATTATTTGCAAAGCTTTTTTACTGCTGAGGCTGGTAGTGCTTTCAAAATAGCGGTGTAGTGTTCTGGAAGATATATTGTACTGTACTGCAAAATCATCAACCGTTGTTGTAAAATCATTTTGCCGATTGCAGTGCTGTAATATTTCTGCAACAATTCTTACAGGCTCCCAGGAACCGGAATAAGTTTTAACAAGCGATTGAAAATAACCGCTGAGTATTTCCACCCTTTCATCAAAGGAAGCAGCTTTTTTTACTTTATCAATTTCTTTTTGTTCTATCAAGTAACTCAGCGGAAAAATATATTCCCGGTATTCGGCAAAGTTTACATTGGTGTAAAGAATAACCGGCGATATTTTAAACTTAATACCAAACAAATGATTGCCGGGCTGGTGAAAACATTCAATGGATTTATTGCGTGGCAAAAAGCCATCTGTTTTCATGCTGAATTTTTTATCGGCCACCTGCATAATAAAGGGCGTGCCCAAATTGATAAGATAAGTATATCCAATATTGGGAAAGAGTGCATCGGAAAATCCATTGGGATATTGCTGCCACAAATCATCAAATTTTGTTTCCCAGAAAAAATCAATAAAGCTTTCAAGCGCCGGCACTGGCTTTACCCGGTGATAATTGTTTTCAAAATGGTTGATATGAAAAAACTCGATGTGCTGCAATGCTGTACTTTAGGATGCTAAAGATAAATGGCAGCAACAGCACAAAAAGAAAAATTACACCAATGGTTGTTTTTGGGAAAATTATTTACAAATCAATGGATGAAATTCTTTATTAAAAACGAAAGCAGCTTTACATCAACCTGCTCAATTGGATGCGGCGTTGCCGGTAAAATGCCGAGCTGAGCATTGGGCAATTGTTTATAAATTTCAAAGGTTTCTTCTTTAGTTATCATTTTATCTCTGTCGCCAAGCAGCAGTAACGAAGGCGTGGCGATTGTTGCGTAATCACCCGGCTGCAGCGGATTGTTTTTGCCAAGGTTAATTAAAAGTGCTGCAGTTTTTTGCAGCAGCAGTTTCCAGTCCTGCGGTGCATGGCGTTGTTGCAGTTGCTGTGCAAATGCAGGTATTTTATGCAGAATGGTTTTGGCATCCAGCATTTTTATTTCTTTTTCGGCAACGGTTTCGTTCCAGCAAAATTTGGTGGCCAGTGTTATTATTTTATTTATTTGCTGCGGATGATGTTTGGCAAGATAGATGGCCACATAACCGCCCATACTGTAGCCAAAAATATTTGTTTGGTTAATATTGTTTTGCTGCAGGTATTGAATTACCTCATTTGCAAATAAACTAATTGAAAAAGGTTCAGCCCGAAAAGCTGCACAGCCATGGCCGCTGAAATTAATGAGGTGAACAAAGTATTTATCCTGCAATGCATTTGCCAATAGCTGCAACTGGTCTTTAGTACCGATGGCACCATGAAGAAGAAGGAGATGCTCCATTCGGTAAAGATATTTCTTTAGAGATTATTTTTATTCGCTCCTCACAATCCCCAGCCTTATAGCTGCTTCTTCAAAAGTAATAATTGCCATTACTACTTCGGACCGGCCAACCATATTATTGTAGATTGCTCTTTCAGGAAATACCACCATTCCATTGTCTCTCAAAGGTATATTAGCACTTTTAAGGGCTTCATAGGTTTTTTTGCGTTGTTCATCTGTTAAAAAGCTGCTCATATAAATCCTCCGTAGTTTATCCTGGAGCATAATGTTCCAAGCTGTAAAATTCAATTTAATAATAATAAAAAAATGTAGCGGTCAAAAGAATTGTGTTGTAGTATGTGCGCCGCAATTTGTGTAGGTAAAATATGACAGAACAAAAAACAGTACTTAACTTCTAAATAATCTACAGCACCCTCTATGATATAACCGTGCCAGAAAAGCAGTTTGCAAATCTTTGTGCTTCTTTTACACAACCATCAATGATAAAGCACCCACTTCGTAACTTCGCCGCATGAAGAGTTACTTAGACGATTTGAACGAACCGCAAAGAGAAGCTGTTACACATATTAACGGGCCGCTGATGATTGTTGCTGGTGCCGGCAGTGGCAAAACAAAAGTACTGACCACCCGAATTGCTCACCTAATGGCAAATGGAGTTGATTCATTCAACATTCTAGCGCTTACTTTTACCAACAAGGCTGCCGCCGAAATGAAAGAAAGAGTTGAGAAAATTCTTGGTAACACCGAAGCAAGAAATTTATACATTGGCACATTTCACAGTGTGTTTGCAAGGATACTAAGAGCCGAAGCCGGCAAAATTGGTTATCCAAACAACTTTACCATTTACGATACCGATGATTCAAAGAGCGTTGTAAAAACTGTTATCAATGAACTAAGCCTCGATGACAAACTTTACAAACCCAATATTGTTTATAACCGTATTTCTGCCGCCAAAAATTCTTTGATTGGCCCGGCAGAATATATAAATGACTGGGCTTTGCAGCAGGAAGATGCAAGAGCCAACCGGCCACAGATTGGACAGATATATGACGCTTACAGCAAGCGCTGTTTTAAAAACGGCGCTATGGATTTTGATGACCTGCTGTTTAAGATGTATATCTTACTTAAAAATTTTCAGGAGGCATTAAGCAAATACCAGCGCAAGTTTAAGTACATCATGATTGATGAGTACCAGGATACCAATACAGCGCAATACGAAATCATAAAATTATTGGGGGCTATGCATGAAAATGTGTGTGTGGTGGGTGATGATGCACAAAGCATTTACAGTTTCAGGGGCGCTACCATCGAAAATATTTTACAGTTTCAAAAAGATTATGATGATGTGAAAGTGGTGAAGCTGGAACAAAACTACCGCAGCACCAAAAGCATTTTAAAAGTTGCCAATGAAGTAATTGCCAACAACAAAGGCCAGATAGAAAAAAAATTATTTACAGATAATGAAGAAGGAGAAAAAATCAAGTTGGTAAGAACAATGACTGATAATGACGAGGGAAAAAATGTAGCCGATACCATACAGGAACAAAAACTCCGCAATCATTATTTTAATAAAGACTTTGCCATTCTTTACCGTACCAATGCACAAAGCCGCAGCTTTGAAGAAGCGCTGAGAAGAATGGGCATTGCCTACCGCATTTATGGAGGCATGAGTTTTTACCAGCGCAAAGAAGTAAAAGATATGATTGCTTACCTGCGTATTGTGGTAAACCCCCGTGATGAAGAAGCATTGAAACGGATTGTCAATTATCCTGTAAGGGGCATTGGTAAAACAACACTTGATAAAGCAATATTATTTGCCAATGAAAATAACCTGAGCCTTTGGGAAATTTTGTGCAATGCTGCTATGTATGGTTTTAAAAGCGGAACATTAGAAAGCATTGACAACTTTGTAACAATGATAAAGATGTTTCAGAGCGAACTGCAAAAGAAGAATGCGTACGATCTTGCCATCATTGTTGGTAAAAGTACCAGCCTGGTAAAAGAATTGTTTAATGATAAAACAACAGAAGGGCTAGCCAGGTATGAAAACGTTCAGGAATTATTGAACTCAATAAAAGAATTTACCGAAACGCCGATGAATGAAGAAGACGGTGAAGTGGGAGATAAAAGTTTAGGAGGCTATTTGCAGCAAATTGTTTTGCTCACCGATGCTGATGATGATAAAGGCGAAAGCGATGTGGTAAAACTGATGACGATTCATGCTGCAAAGGGTTTGGAGTTTCCGGTGGTGTTTGTTGGCGGGCTGGAAGAAACATTGTTTCCCAATGCCATGAGCATTAACACAAGAGAAGAACTGGAAGAAGAAAGAAGATTATTTTATGTTGCCATCACAAGGGCCAAACATAAATTATGGCTTACTTATGCCAATGCCCGGTACCGCTTTGGGCAGTTGCAGCAAAACGACAGCAGCCGCTTCCTGGAAGAAATTCCTGAAGAATATTTAGATAAAAGCTATGCCGGCGGCGGCATGAAAAACTCTTCCGGTGCTGGCTGGGGCAGCGGTATTGAAAGAATGCAGCGAGGGTTTGGTGGAAACAGCTACAAGCCGCAAGCTGCAGGCTACAAGAAAGAAAAGCAATCTTTTGTGACACCACTTGCAAGGCCGCAAACAAAAGAACATGTGCCTTCGGCAGATTTTGCAGCAAGCGATACCAGCAATTTACAGGAAGGCCAAAAAGTGGAACACCAGAAATTTGGTTTTGGCGAAGTAATAAAAATGGAAGGCGCTGCACACAATCCAATTGCAACGGTAAAGTTTGAAATGAATGGAGAGAAAAAGATAATGCTTAATTATGCCAAACTTCGCATTGTTGAGTAGTGCAAAAATGGCAAAGTGGAAGATAAAATGCCGGGTTTTGTACAATTGTACCGTTCCTTCTCTTTTGGAGAAGGAGATGGAGGATGAGGCCTATTGAGGCTTGAAATAATAAACCAGTTCGCCTTTTTTACCAAAAACCAGTTCCTTACCATCGGCTTTATAAATTTCTGCATTCCAGGTATTGGCAATTGCTGAAATTACCAGGCTGTAGTTGTCAAATGTTAATGTGCAGGGTTGTGTTACCGCCTGCCCCTTTACAGAAAATTCAATTTCACCCGAATAAACATTTTCGCCTGTTTTTTCTTTAATCAGTAAATCCCTTATAAGCGGTGTTTCCGGTTTTATAAACCCGGGGTTCGCCCCTCTTCTGTAAACAAACCAGTTTTTATTAAGAGAGACAGGCGAAATATCAATGATGTTTTTTACAGTATCTGGCTCTGCAACGGGAACCGGTTTTTCGGTTTCGTACCAAAAAATATCTTTCTTTTCCAGTTTGCGGACATTACCATAATAATCATCCAGCACCAGCTCTTTTTCGCTAACCGACAAAACTTTAAAGTCATTTGCCGATGTGCTTATTTCATCTTCGCCTGAAAGTTCTACTGTGCCGGTAATTACTACCGAACCGCCCTGTTTGGTATCGGCTTTTGCGCTGTCATAAAACCTGATGAAAAGGGTATCATCAATGTTTACAGTTTCGTTATTAGAAATTTTAACCCGGCTTATTTCCTGCCAGCGGCCATTAAACTGGGTAAGTTTATATTTAGAAACTTTGGCAGGCCGCCGGGCATTTGTAAGCCGTTTTGGAGTTTTGCTGTCTTCCTGGGCCATTAAAATTGCAGTTGAAAAAATAAAAAAATGCAGCAGAAAAATAAATTTAAACTTCTTCATCTTTCAAATTGAATTAAGTGTTTTCAAATTTACTAATAATACTTACAAATTCAAATTCAAAAACCGTAACCTGAAATGGCTCCGTTTTTTGTTGGTTTTTAGTATAGCTTCGGGCAACTCTTTTCTTTTTAATACCGTTCTTAAATTGTAATTTTCAACTCTAAATTTTATACACATGAAAAAAATCTACTCATTTCTTTCCCTTCTATTAACGTTTGCAGTGGCTGGGGCACAAATCAACGGTAACTTTAGCGCCGTTGCCGACAATACAATTTACCAGGATGCTACAGGCAATAGCAACGGCATTGGTGAAAATTTCTTTGCCGGCGCTAATAATGGACTAAGCCCAAGAAGGGGGCTGATAAAATTTAATTTGCCTGCAGGCAATGTAACCATTAACTCTGTTACACTCACTTTGTATTGTACCAAAAGCCGTTTTGGTACCGATCCGGTAAGCCTGCATAAAGCCAACTCAAGCTGGGGAGAGGGAACATCTAATGCCGGAACATCCAATGACGGGAGCGGTGTAGGAGCAACCTCAAATGATGCCACCTGGAACCAGCGTTTTTTTTCCGGCACACCATGGGGAACTGCCGGAGGCGATTTTGTTGCGACCGCCTCGGCCACTACTAATATTTCTTCAGTTGATGTTACTTATACCTGGAGTACAACCCAAATGGTTGCCGATGTGCAAAGCTGGATAAATAGCCCGGCAACAAATTTTGGCTGGTTGCTGCGTGGCGATGAAACAACGACACAATCGGCAAAAAGATTTGCTACTAAAGAAAATTCAACTGTAGCCAACCGGCCCGTGCTTACCATTAATTACACAGTACTTCCCGTTACACTAACATCTTTTAAAGCCAAGGAAATAAAAACCGGCGTTTTATTAAACTGGGAAACTGCTCAGGAATTTAATAATGCCTTCTTTTCAATAGAACACAGTATTGATGGCATTGGTTATGCCTCTGTGGGAAGAGTGGCAGGTAATGGCACCAGCGCTTTGCCGCATACTTATCAATACAAACACGAAGGTATTGATGCCGGCAGCCATTATTACCGCCTTGCACAAACAGATATTAATGGCCGTATTAATTATTCGCCGGTTGTTTCAATAACACTTAAAAACAAATACACCGTCATTCAGATAAGCCCCAACCCGGTGGCAAATAAAATTATTTTGCAGGGTTCGTCGGCAACGCCGGGAAACAGATACAGTATTATCAATCAAACCGGCGTGGTTGTTTTATCGGGCACTATAAAAAGCAATGCCTTAGATGTTAGCACACTTCCAAAAGCTGTTTATTGCCTTCGCCTGCAACAGGCAGATGGATTAACACTATCGGGGCAGTTTATAAAACAATAAGCTTTTTCGAGATAGGAAATAATTAGGTTCTGCAGGTTGTTGCAGAACCTTTTTGGCCTTTATAGTGTTATTTTTGCAGTGTATTAAATTGTGATTTTATGATTAAGACTGGAAATACTGTAGTAAGCATCTATACCGAAATGACGCCCAACCCCGAAACAATGAAATTTGTTGCCAACAAATTATTGTATCCGGGCAAGAGCATTGATTTTGCAGATGAATCTTTTGCAAAACCATCGCCACTGGCGCAGGAGCTGTTTACTTTTCCTTTTATCAAATCGGTTTTTATTGCCAGCAATTTTATTACACTCACCAAAACCACCGATACCGAAGACTGGCAGGATGTGATACCAACCATTAAGCAATTTTTAAAAGAATACCTTGAAGATGGCAAGCCTGTGATAAATGATGAAGACGTTGCTGCCATGAAAACAGAAAGCAGCAACGAAGTAAGCGCCGATGATGATGATGTGGTAAAACGCATTAAAGAACTGCTGGAAAACTATGTGAAGCCTGCCGTGGAAATGGATGGCGGCGCCATACAGTTTAAAAGTTATGAAGATGGAAAAGTAAACCTGATGCTGCAGGGAAGCTGCAGCGGATGCCCATCATCTATGATAACATTAAAAGCCGGCATTGAAGGAATGATGAAGCGTATGATACCAGAAGTGAAAGAAGTGGTGGCGGAAGCAGAGTAAGCCCCTGCCCCAAACCCCTGAAGGGGCTTTAGAGTAAAATTATTTAAGCATCTTTTATGAGATGCTTTTTTTATTTTAGTACAATGAAAAAAGAATTGCTGCTTATTATCTCCTGTCTTTTTGTTACTTCTTCCTTTGCCCAGTTAACTGACAGGGAAATTTATAATCTTAAAGGAGGCAGGATAAAACCAGATACAAGTTTTGTTTATACATTACCTTTTGCAAAAGGCAGTAAATTTTTACTGATACAGGCTTACAACAGCAAAATGAGCCATCAAAGCGAACTGTCGCTTGATTTTAAAATGAAGAAAGGAAGAAAAATTTGTGCAGCAAGAACCGGGCTGGTAATTGCAATAAAAGAAGACAGCGATGCAGGCGGCTTAAAAGATGAATATTTATCGCAGGGTAATCACATCATCATCAGGCATGAGGACGGAAGCACTGCCATGTACTGGCATTTACAAAAAGATGGCGTGCTGGTAAATGAAGGCGACACTGTTTTGCAGGGGCGGCATATTGGCTACAGTGGCAACACTGGCTTCACTGCTTTTCCTCACCTGCATTTTCAGGTGCAGGATAAAAACGGCAATGATATTGCCACCCGTTTTCTTACCAATAAAGGAACTATTTACCTTCGCCCGGCAAAATGGTACAGGTGTGTGCATGAATAACCAGTTTCGTACATTTGCGGATTAATTAATTTTAAGTTATGGAGAAAGACGAATTTTTCAGGGAAGAGATAGAGAAAGCATCCGATTTTAAGTTTAGCGCAGGTGTTGCCAAAGTGTTTGATGATATGGTAAACCGCTCGGTTCCATATTACGGCGAAATACAAAGAATGGTGGCAGAGCTGGCAGCCGAACATGCAAAGCCCGGCACCAATGTTTACGACCTTGGTTGCTCCACCGGCACTACCATGATTGGCATGAACACCATGATGGCAGATGATGTTACTTATGTGGGTGTAGATGATTCGCCGGAGATGCTGGAAAAATGCGATGACAAATTAAAGGAAGCAGGTTTTACCCGTAAGTTTAATCTTGTTTGCGAAGATATTGGCACATCGGTTACTATAACCAACGCTTCGGTTGTTGTGCTTTGCCTTACGCTGCAGTTTGTTAGGCCCATTCACCGGGAACGATTAGTACAACAAATAGTAAAAGGCTTAAACCCCGGCGGCGTTTTAATACTGGTTGAAAAAATTCTGGCAGAAGACAGTTTGTTTAACCGTGACTTTATAAAGTATTATTATAATTACAAACGCCGTAACAATTACAGCGAAATGGAAATATCGCAAAAAAGAGAAGCGCTGGAAAATGTGCTGATACCTTATAAACTCAGCGAAAATATTTCTATGCTTCGGGACGGCGGCTTCAGCCACTGCGAAGTATTTTTTAAATGGTATAATTTTTCCGGCTTAATTGCCATCAAAAAATAATGTATGGTTACTATTGGCAATTTCTTTTTTAAAACCAGGAATTATGTTTTCTTATTTTTTTACCTGGCAATTTTTATCCCTTCATGGAAACTGTTTACGCCGCAAAATGCCGGGGAAAAATATTACTGGTGGCCAATAATCATTGGCTTGTTTATTACTGTGCTGGGCCAGGCAATCCGGGGCATCACCATCGGGCTTGCTTATATCATTCGTGGCGGCAAAGACAGAAAAGTATATGCAGAAGAATTGGTTACGCAGGGAATTTTTAATCATTGCCGCAATCCTTTGTATGTAGGCAATATACTAATGCTTGCCGGCGTGGGGGTTTTGTCAAACTCTTTGTTGTATGTGGCAGTAATGTTGCCGATTTTTCTTTTCATTTACCAGGCCATTGTGCTGGCAGAAGAAAATTTTCTGCGAAATAAATTTGGAGCCACTTATGATGAATATTGCAAAAAAGTAAACCGCTGGCTTATTAACCTTGCCGGCATTGGTAAAACTTTTGCAAGCATGAAATTTAAATGGCGCCGTTACATTCTGAAAGAATACAACACTATCTGCATCTGGCTAATTGGTATTACGCTGGTGTTGTTACTCAACTATCCCGAACTTACCAATAACGATACCGACCGCCGTAATCTTCTTGCACTGATAATAGTGCCAGCTATACTGGTGGCTTATCTTATTACACGTTATCTGAAAAAATCAGGAAAGGTAAAAGAAGAGTAATTTACCTGCGGTGCCACCAGGCCCACCACATCAATAAAAATTGCAGAGGAAACAAACGTATCCATCTTGCCCAAAGCGGCAGGCAAAATCCGTTGTTCATGCACCAGCCTTTCTCAATCATGTAAATATGGGCGGGAATAAAAGCAAACAGCATTATAATAATTCCATAAGCTGCTGGCTTTTTTGTTTTTGGAAAGAGCAGTAATAAAGCAAGCATGATTTCTGTAATTCCGCTTACAATATTTATCAGTTGGTGATTGGGCAGGTAAGAAGGAATGATTACATAGTAAGCTGCCGGGTTGCGAAAATGATTGATGCCTGCAGCGATGTAAAAAATTACCATTACTGCAAGGCTGATTCTTTTTATGGTAGTTGATGATTGCAAATTTTAGTTAACGCAATCAAATGTACTCTTTAGCATCTTAATTAGATTTATTTACAGGCATATCTTTGTTGTAATGAAAATAAAATCAGTATCAACCATTCTTTGTGTTTTTTCAATACTTGCTTTTGCTTCCTGTTCGGTAAGCAAAGATCCACAGCGAAGCCAGATAAAAAAACTGCAGAAGGGAATTATTAAAGAAGATACAAGTTTTGTATATCAGCTTCCTTTCGAAACAAATCGTACGCATTTAATAGTGCAGGGTTATTTCAGCAAATACTCACACAAAAACAGGGCAGCCCTCGATTTTAAAATGAAAAGGGGAACAAAAATTATGGCTGCAAGAAGCGGCGTAGTTATAAGGCTTAAAGAAGACAGCAATAAAGGCGGCTGGAGCAAAAAATACCGCCCTTTTGGTAACATGATTGTGATACAACATGCCGACAGCACAAGAGCTGGTTACTGGCACCTGCAACAAAACGGCGCTTTGGTAAATATTGGCGATACTGTTAAACAGGGACAGGTTATTGCACTGAGTGGAAAAACAGGTTATGCATTAATACCCCACCTTCATTTTTTAGTGTGGAAGTTTAGTAAAAACGGCCAGTGGCAACAGGTGGGCACAAGGTTTAAAACATCTAAAGGAATCTGCTATCTTCGGCCAATGAGAAAATACCGGAGGAGTAATTAAAAGAAATAAATCAATTGTCATTACAGGAAATATACAACCAGTTTATTACCGACATTCACAACACAACATGGTACGAATATGTGGCGGTGTTTGCAGGCATTGCCAGCGTATGGTACAGCCGTATTGAAAACATATTGGTATATCCAGTTGGATTGATCAATACCATTATTTACATCTACATAAGCATTAAAGGCAGTTTGTTTGGCGAAGCAGGTGTAAATTTTTATTACACCATTATGAGTTTTATTGGCTGGTATATGTGGTTGAAAAAAGACACCAGGCAGGAAACCATTTTGCATGTTACCGGTTCATCAAAAAAAGAATGGCTGCAACAGCTTGCTTTCTTCTCTTTTTTTTACACAACAATATTTTTACTCCTTACTTATTTAAAAAATCAATTTTCAAACGGCGTAATTCCCTGGGCCGATGCATTTGCAAGTGCCACAGCTTTTACCGGCATGTGGCTGATGACAAAAAAGAAAGTAGAAAGCTGGTACTGGTGGATTGCCACCAACATTGCATCCATTCCTTTGTATTTTGTAAAGCATTATGTATTTACAAGTGTGTACTATATTGTGCTGTTAATAATGGCGGTATTTGGTTTAACAGAATGGATGAAAAAAGCCCGTCTGCCGAACGCCAGCCTGAACCGGAACAGGCAGGCAAAACAAAACTAAAACATGAGTTACTGTAAATTTATCGGCACAATGAAGCCGGGCGAAAAATCGGTACACAAAGAATACCATGATAAGTATTATGGGTTTCCCATTCATGATGATGACGAATTGTTTTGCCGCCTTATTTTAGAAATAAACCAGGCCGGCCTTAGCTGGACAACCATTTTAAACAAGCAGGAAAGTTTCAGGAAAGCCTATCATAATTTCAGCATAAAAAAAGTGGCGGCTTACAATGATAAAGATGTGCAGCGCCTGCTGAATGATGCCGGCATAATAAGAAACCGCCTTAAAGTAAATGCCGCTATAGAAAATGCAAAAGCTATTATTGCATTACAAAAAGAATTTGGTTCCTTTAAAAACTGGCTGGGGCATCATCATCCAAAAACAAAGGAAGAATGGGTAAAACTATTTAAGCAGCATTTTAAATTTACAGGCGGCGAAATTGTAAATGAATTTTTAATGAGCACTGGCTATTTGCCCGGGGCCCATGAAGAAAGCTGCGCTGTTTATAAAAAAGTGATGAAAGCAAAGCCTGCATGGAATAAAAAAATGTAGCCACGAATTACACTAATGAGCACTAATAAAAAACATTGATTGGTGACAATTCGTGTAATTAGTGGCTTAAAAATTCCCGAAGGGAATTCAAAAACGAGAATAAAAAATAATGCTTAAAAAAATTGTCATCATTGGCCCGGAGAGTACAGGCAAAAGCACATTGTGTGAGCAGCTTGCTGCACATTACAAAACAACATGGGTAAAAGAATATGCAAGGGAATATCTTTTAAAGAATGGAACTGATTATAGCTTTGAAAATTTATTGGATGTGGCGAAAGGCCAGATTGAAAATGAAGAGTCAGGAATCAGGAGTTTGGAAACTGCCCAAAAATCTGAAATTGCCAATCTGAAAATGCCAATTTTTATTGATACCGACATGTATGTAATGAAAGTTTGGTGTGAATTTGTTTTTGAAAAATGCCATCACTGGATTTTGAACAGGATTGTTGAACGCAAATATGATTTGTATTTGCTTTGCAATGTTGACTTGCCGTGGGTAAAAGATGAACTGCGGGAATATCCTGATTTAATAAACCGGCAAAAACTACATCATCATTACAAAGACATCATGGTTAACCAGGCTGTGCCATGGGTGGATATAAGTGGTGGATATGATGAAAGATGGGCGAAGGCAATAGCTGCTGTTGAAGGCATCAGGACGGTTTAAAACCGTCAGACGCCTAACGTATTATCTCCTGCACATCCGCATCTCCTTCCAGGTTATTCATCTGCCGCATAATATCATCATAGCGGCTGGCAACATAGTTACTCAAAGGTTTTACGGTATATCTTTTTGGGTTTGGAAGGCAGGCAGCAATTTGTGCAGCTTCGCCCCGGGTTAAATCTTTTGCATCTTTATTATAATATTTTTTGGCCGCAGCCTGCACACCAAAAATGCCCGGACCCATTTCTGCCACATTCAAATACCGTTCAAGTATTGTCCTTTTTGTCCAGCACTGCTCAATGCTGAAAGTAAAAAAAACTTCTACTCCCTTTCTTAAAAAACCACCGCCCTGAAAAAGAAAAACATTTTTTGCCACCTGCTGGCTGATGGTGCTGGCGCCACGTACTTTATTTGGATGACGTTTATTATACTTCACTGCAAGTTTTATTGCTTTCAAATCAAAACCATCATGATCGGGAAACAACTGGTCTTCGCTGGCAATAACAGCCAGCTTAATATTTGTGCCCATATTATTGTAAGAAACATAATCCCTGCTTAGGCCATTGCCTTGCAAAACACTTCCTATTTGTGTTAATGTAACAGGAGGATTAAAAACCATGCCCAGCAGCAAATACAAAAAAGAAGAAATGTAGCAGATGAAAAACAGTTCTTTTAAAATAATGGCTGCTTTTTTTATAATTGCAAAATGCCGCCACCAGAAATAATAAACCAATCCCAAAACCAAAACAACCGCAAGCACAAGAAATATTTTTGTTTTTAAATTGGTAACAACAAAATCGCTTACAGGAAATTTTTGGGCAATAAAAATTAAGAACCAGCCAATGTGTAAAATAAAAACCCAGCAAAATATTTTTTTAGAAATACGCCAGATTTTTTTAAGCAGCTCTTTGTTCATTAAGCAGTTGATTGATAAATTAAGACTAAGGTAATTCATTGCTCTTTTTAGCAGCGCCCATATTCATGTAAATCAATTGATATTTTTTTCCGAGGTCAATGGGTTTGCCGCCCCTCTTGCTCATCAAATAACCTGCACCTGCAAGCCCTGCCGAAGCAGCCATTAACGCCGGGCTGAATTTTTTTGGATCGGCAATTAATACAACAACGCTGGCCAAAGTAAGCAAAACGCCGCCGCCCATTAAACTGGCGCCGCTTCCTCTTATATCAAATCCCTTTTGTGGCTTATGGCCCAGCGATGCAAGCTGGTTGTAATGAAATTTATAATGATAGCTGCCAACAGTATCAATATAATAACCGCCCAGCCTCGATGGCAGTTGCTGAATTAAAAATTCCTGCAGGTAAAGTGTATCATTTTTTATTGCGTTGATATAAGCATCAATAAAAGCACCCGAGTTTGTCTGAAATGCAATATTGCTTCCGGCATAATAAGACCGAAGAGTTTTGCCTTTCTTTTTTAAAACAAGAAAATCGGCCGACTGGGAAAAAGAAACAGAGCCAATTAAAAGAAATATTGGTAAAAAGAATTTCATCTGACAAAATAAAAAATGAAATGAGTGTGAGCGGAAATATTCTGTTAATGTTTTATCAATGTGTAAACAATGCCACCTAAAATAGCCACCCCAAAAATTAAATACAAAAAACCTGATATCCGGTTGATTAATAAAATATTTTTATCGCTCAGTTTTTTTCCCAGCTTACCGGCGCCCATTACTTTGCCAATGTCGGCAAGCATATTTACAGCAAGGCAGGTGGTAAAAATAATAATGCGGTGATTAAAAGAATAAACAGAAGCCAGCGAAGCAGCCATCAACACCCAAAAAGAAATGACTGCAGGGTTCAGCGTATTAATTAAAAACCCCGAACTGAAAATGGCAAAGTAGTTTGTTTTCTTTTTGCCGGTGGCTGTTATTTCGTCGCCTGCAATTTCTATTGGCTCCTGCAGGCGGCGGGGTTCTATTTTTTTTATGAAGGCAAAATAAACTCCCATGCCAATTAAAAACAAACTGCCTGCAATGCCAATGGGTACTTTAAAATTCAGTAATGTTTTTACACCTTCACTGAAAGCATTGCTGAGTACTACCCAAATAATATCGCTGAGCCAAACCCCTGCAATAAAACTAAAGCCACCACGGCGGCCATGATTGATGCTTTGTTTTATGATGGTGAAAATAACGGGGCCCACTGAAAAAACCAGCAGTAAACTTATTGCAAGTCCTTTTAGTAAAGCATCAATCATAAAGAATGCTGTTGTGGTTTTTGTTTGGGTAAACTAACTTACTTTTTCTCCTTTTAAAAATTGCTGCCAGTCCTGTAGCATACCGCCTTTTAACACACGGGGAAATTTGTGCTGCCCGCCAATTTTGCCTTTGGCTTTCATAAAGTTCATAAAACTTTGTTCGGGCATTACATCCAGCATCACTTCTTTCAGTGCATGTTTGCGTTCCACTTCATAATCATCGTTCAGCTCTTTCAGTTTATTGTCAATTCGTATTCTTAAATCTTCGGCATTTACTTTATCATCGGTTGCCACATACCAATGGTGTGCAAAAAAATTGCCATAAGGAATGCCGGCCACGGTAAATTCAGGAATAGAAATATTTAAATCTTCACTCACCATTTCAATGGCTTTATTCATATTATCTACGCTCAAATGTTCGCCTACCATACTCAGGAAATGTTTGGTTCTTCCGGTGATAATGATTTCACTACGTTCTTTATCAACCAATCTTATGGTATCGCCAATGGCATAGCGCCATGCACCTGCATTGGTGCTGATGAGGATGGAGTAATCTTTATTTTCTTCTATCTCATGTATCATATAAGCTTCAGGCTCATCCACCATATTGCCCTCGCTGTCAAAATTTTTATCATCGAAAGGAACAAACTCAAAAAAGATATTGTTGTTAAGGGCCAGGTGCATTCCTTTTGTATCCTGCCGGTTTTGGTAAGCTAAAAAACCCTCGCTTGCCAAATAGGTTTCAATATAAGTAATGGGTTTGCCCATCAGTTTTTCAAAGCCTTTTTTATAGGGCTCCATTGCCACGCCGCCATGAACATAAAAAGCAAGGTTGGGCCATATTTCATGTATATTTTTTACATCGTAGCGTTCAATAATTTTTTCCATACATAACTGGAACCATGCAGGCACGCCGAGCATAAAACCAATGTCCCAGTTGGGTGCATTCTCCACTACTTCTTCTAATTTTTTGCTCCAGTCTTTTTCACGGGCAATTTTTTTTCCAGGTTTGTATAATGACAATGCCTGGAACCAGAAGGGAATGTTTTTTTGCTGAATACCACTTAAATCGCCGGCATAATAGGTGGGCCCTTTTTGCAGTTGTGTACTGCCGCCCAGCATCAGCCAGCCTTTTCCTACAGCGCTTTTGGGCACATCATGATATTTGGCAAGGCTTAGTAATTGTTTAAAACTGGTAATTACATTGCTGCGTATTAATTCTTTTGTAATGGGGATGAATTTGCTTGCTGCTTCGCTGGTGCCGCTGCTGAGGGCAAAGTATTTTATTTTGCCTGGCCAGCAAACATCAGGGCTTCCGTCTTTTGCCTTATGCCACCAGGCGCTGTAAATTTTACTGTAATCAAAAGTGGGAACCAGTTGCTGAAATTTTTTTCCTGGATGCCGGCTTAATAATACTTCATCAAAACGGTAAAGCTGGCCAAACTCGGTAAACCTTGCTTTTTTCAACAGCTTTTTCAGCACTTTTAACTGTTGCCTGCGGGGGTCGCTCACTGGCAGGTTGAGTGCCCGTGCTATGGATGCAGGAAGTTTTATATCGAATATGGCCATGTAGAGCAGTAAGGTTAAGGATAACAAATATAAACAGTTTCGGGCCAAGCCACAAAGGTATTACGCTAAGCGGAAAGGGATTTTTTATCAGCGATAAGCCGGCTGTTGCTGGAGAAAAAAATGAATTATGAGATACGCCGCAGGTGATTTTTTTTACACCCAATGATTTTGATGTGACAGGTTTTTAACCTGTGCCTTGCTGTTTATATGCAGCTTCTGGTAAATGTTTGCAATATGCTTACAAACATTTAATGAACTCAGGTTTAATTCGACAGAAATGCGTTTGGCAGTCCAGCCTTT